>SVCK01000111.1 GCA_015058375.1 Clostridium sp. | reverse complement strand
TTAATTGTATAATCTTTATGTAAAATATTTGTTTGTTTCATATTAATATTTTACTATAAATCCTAACTTTTTTGGAAGTTAGGATTTATTTTTTTGTATATCAAAAAGGGGTGTTACACTTTTTAGTGCAACAGCCCCTTTTTAAATTGAATAAATGTTTTTAAGATTTTTCTTTTGATATTTTATTTGTGAATTTATAAAAATAGTAGAAAACAATTATTGCAACTATAAGATTATATGATATAATAAAATTATAAATTACCTGAGATGTTCGAGTAGCTTATCATATTCAACCTACATAACATAATCGGGATTTACAACATAATTAGTGATATTGGACTTCAGAAATTTGGTTTGACATCAGCAGAAGATAATAGAAGTAATTTGAGTGAAACCCACCTGCGAGAGGCAGGTTTTGAATATATAAGTAGACGGCATGTTGGGAATTATATTTAATGTAATTAACACTTCATTTTTATGAAGTGTTTTTTTGTTTGGAAAATTATAAAAATGTTTGATAGATAAATCTATAAAAAAGAAGGGATGAAATTTATGAAGTTTATATTAGCACCAGATTCATTTAAAGAAAGTATGACATCTATGGAAGCATGTTTGGCAATGGAGAAAGGAATAAAGAAAGTTTTTAAAGATGCAGAATGTGTTAAGGTGCCAATGGCTGATGGAGGAGAAGGTACTGTTGAGGCATTAGTAAATGCAACAGGAGGAAAATTTATAGAATTAGAAGTGACTGGTCCTATTGGTAGAAAAATTAAAGCTAATTATGGAATTTTAGGTGATGGAAAAACAGCGATAATTGAAATGGCTAAGGCAAGTGGAATAGAACTTATAAAAAGGGAAGAAAGAAATCCTTATTTAACAACAACTTATGGAACTGGAGAACTTATTAAAGATGCAATAAATAGAGGAATTAAGCATATTTTAATAGGAATTGGTGGAAGTGCAACTAATGATGCTGGTGCTGGTATGCTTCAAGCTTTAGGCGTTAAACTTCTTGATAAGTATAAAAAAGAGATTTCTTTTGGAGGAGTCTATTTACAAGATATAGAGTATATAGATAAAGGGGATTTGGATGGATTTTTAGATGGTGTAACTATTGAAACAGCTTGTGATGTTACTAATCCGTTAGTTGGCGAAAAAGGAGCTTCTTATATATTTGGTCCTCAAAAAGGTGCAACTCCTGAAATGGTAAAAGTTTTGGATAATAATTTAAGACATTTTGCAATAAAGATAAAAGAAATTTTAGGGGTTGATATATCTGATGTACCAGGAAGTGGAGCAGCAGGAGGGCTTGGTGGTGCATTATTAGCTTTTTTAAATGCTAAATTAGTAAGTGGTGTAGATTTAATAATAAAATATACAAATTTAGAGGAAAAAATAAGGATGAGTGATTATGTATTTACTGGTGAAGGATGTATTGACGGTCAGACTATATATGGAAAAACGCCAGTAGGAGTATCTAGATTGGGGAAAAAATATAATAAACCAGTAATAGCTTTCGCTGGAAAAGTTGAGGAACAATCTTTAAATCTTTATAAAGAAGGAATTAAATCTATATTTAGTATTATGAGAGGAGTAGAAACTCTTGATGAAGCTTTAAAGAATGGTAAATATAATTTAGAAAGAACGGTTGAAAATGTTGTTAGAATTATATAGATAATAGACAGTAAGTAGATTTGTGTAAATCCAAATCTACCTACTGTCTTTTTTGTATATTTAGAATAATATTCTTATAGTTTTAAGGAAAAATTTTTTATTATTATTTTATAGCTTTAAAAGTATAAGAAGTTTTTTACACTAAATATCTCAAGTTCATTAAACATATTATAAAGTTTTTCTATATTATCATCACAATGTTCTATATCTTTGGAATACATATGACTTATTTCAATAGCATTATCTAAATTGAAATTAAAGTCATTGTTAATGAAATATGCAATGTCAAGAGTTTCGATAATGATAACGCTAAATAAGCATAATTTTATTTTGGATAATAAATCAGCATCATGTAGAGATTTCATGAAATATCTATATAAAAAGTATGTAAAAAGATTTTCAAATTCGTATGAATTATTTTTGTAATACTGATTAAATTTTTTGTAAATATGTTCATAGAAATCATAATCATTTTTGTTAAATAGTAAGTCTATAGAATTATGTATAGTGTTAGTCCAATTACTATTAATCTGTTCTAATTCATTAATAGATTTAAAATATTCAAGTATAAGTTCATATCTTATTTTTAAATTTTCTTTATCTGATTTTAGAGACATAGTTAAATCATTAATAAAGTCTTTATTTGAATATTTTTTTCTAATATCAGAAATCTTAGTTATTTCACATTCATCTATTTTTTGCTGAATTTCTTCTGCAAACAATAATAATATAGAAATTTTAGTATTCAAATTGAAAGGAGTGTTTTGAATAATATCAAAAGCAATTTGCCTAGCTCCTAAAATTTGAATATAAAGGTTGGCAGAAATGTCATTATAAGTTGTGACTAATTCATCATTTTCAATAGTATCGAAAGTCAATTTTTTAGAGTCTTTAAGAATTAATCTAGCAGCTTCAGGACAGCTTAAAGATAATGTTATTTCTCTAAGACTCCCATATTCTTCTATTATACGAGGAAATGTTTTGCATGTGTGACAAAGATATTCTTCTCCTAAGTTAGAATATATATCACATAAAAAATTCTTATTTAAAAATGAACAATTATTGTTTTCTAACTTAAAACCTCGTTCATCATCATATTTTACAATTCTAGAATTTAATTTTTTCCCAAAATCAGTTTTTATATTTTTGTATTTAACATATGTATCTTTGTCGATTATAATCTGCCAGCCTGCACAACAAGTGTCAGGACACTTTGAAGCAATGCATTTAAAATCTTTATAGTAGTAAGGTGTTCTTATTTTCATTAATTAATACCTCATTTGTAGTTTTTTGATACTACTATAACACTTATTCTTAATAAAAGCAAAATAAGAGAAAAATTGTGATATAATTAGGAAAAAATATAACTTTTGTTTAAATGTGCAATAAAATGGGTTATATTAAATTATGTGGATATTATAATTGCACTGTAAAAATGAAAGACACATCTGAAATATACTATATAAAGGGGAGAGGCATAAGTGAGTATTAAGTATAGGTTTCCAAATGATTTCTGGTGGGGATCAGCAACATCAGGACCACAATCAGAAGGTGATTTTAATAAAAAACATAAAAATGTATTTGATTATTGGTATGATATAGAACCAGAGGCATTTTTTAATGGGGTTGGACCAAAGATTGCATCCAATTTTTATAATAGCTATAAAGAAGATTTAGCTATGATTAAAGAAATAGGATTAAATTCATTTAGAACATCAATACAATGGACAAGGCTTATTAGTGATTTTGAAACTGGAGAACCTGATAAAGATGGAGTAGAGTTTTATAATTCAGTTATTGATGAGTGTGCTAAAAATAGTATTAAATTAATATTTAATCTTCATCATTTTGATCTTCCTGTAGAACTATATGAAAAGTATGGAGGATGGGAATCAAAAAAAGTTGTAGATCTTTATGTTAAGTTTGCAAAAAAGGCATTTGAGTTATTTGGGGATAGAGTGCAGTATTGGACAACATTTAATGAACCAATGGTTATTGTAGAGGGTGAGTATTTATATAAATTTCATTATCCTAATTTATGTGATGGTAAAAAGGCTGTACAGGTAATGTATAACTTGAATCTAGCATCAGCTAAAGCTATAAAAGCATTTAGAGAGGCTAATGTGGATGGAAAGATAGGAATAATTTTAAATCTAACTCCTGCATATGCAAGAAGCAATTCAAAGGAGGACGTAGAGGCGGCAGATTTTGTTGAAAATTTTGTGAATAAATCTTTTTTAGATCCTTCAATAAAAGGAGAGTTCCCTAAAAAGTTAGTAGATATATTAACTAGAGAAAAAGTTATATGGAATAGTACTAAAGAAGAACTAAGTATTATAAAAAATAATACAGTAGATTTTATAGGAGTAAATTATTATCAGCCAAGAAGAGTAAAGGCTAAGGAAAACAAAGTTGATGAAATGTCACAATGGATGCCAGATAATTATTTTGATAATTATGAAATGCCAGGAAGAAGAATGAATATTTATAGGGGATGGGAGATATATCCTAAAAGTATATATGATATAGCTATAAATATAAGAGATAATTATAATAATATTCCTTGGTTTGTATCAGAAAATGGAATGGGTGTAGAAGGTGAAGAAAAATATATAAATGAAAATGGAATAATTGAAGATGATTATAGAATAGACTTTTTTAAGGAGCATTTAGTTTATCTGCATAAAGCTATTGAAGAGGGAACTAATTGTTTTGGATATCATACATGGACACCAATAGATTGTTGGTCTTGGACTAATGCTTATAAGAATAGGTATGGTTTTATAGCTTTAGATTTAGATACTCAGAAAAAGACGATTAAGAAGTCAGGAAGATGGATAAGAGAAGTATCTGAGAATAATGGATTTTAGTTATGGTTTAAAAGAGAGGTAATAGTATGTATCCAGTAAAATTTAAAAGTTTATACTATAAGAAAATATGGGGAGGAAGAGATTTTGAGGAATTTAGAAAAGACCTCCCAGAGGGAAACATAGGAGAAAGTTGGGACGTTGCATGCCATGATAATGGTATGAGTATAGTACTAAATGGAGAGTTTAAAGGAAAAACATTAGAAGAAATTATTGAAGAACAAAGAGAAAAAATAGTTGGAAATAAATTTGCAAGAGAGAGATTTCCGCTTTTGGTTAAATTAATTAATTCTAAAGAAAAATTGTCAGTTCAGATGCATCCTGATGATGATTATGCTGAAAAAGTTGAAAATTCAATAGGTAAAACAGAAGCTTGGTATGTAGTTGATGCTAAAGAAGGTGCATCTTTAATAGTTGGTACAAAAGATTGTGATAAAGATGTTTTTAAAAGGGCTGTAGAAAATGGTGAAACAGAAAAATATTTAAATAAAATTCCAGTTAAAAAAGGAGATTGCTTTTTAATTAATAGTGGCCTTGTACATGCAATCTGTGAAGGTATAATAATTGCAGAAATACAGCAAAATAGTGATATTACATATAGAATCTATGATTATGATAGGGGAAGAGAACTTCATATAGATAAAGCTTTAGATGTTATAAATTTTGATTTGGAAGTAGAAAATCAAAATGATAGGGTTATAGAAAAACATGAAGGATATAATAAATGTGTGTTATGTAGTGGAAAATATTTTACTATTGAAAAATATATTATAGATAAAAAAATAATGAGTAAGAGTAATGAAGATGAGTTCTTCATATTAACATGTACAGAAGGTAATGGAGTAATAGAAACTGAAGATGGATTAAAAACTGATATTTTAAAAGGTGATAGTGTGTTAATACCTGCATATTTAGGGAAATATTTGGTTGAAGGAAAACTTACAGTTTTAAAAACATTTGTATAATAATGCAAAAATATACTGTAAATTTAAGTGCTAGAGGTAAAGTGCTAGCACTTTTTTTAGTATGTAGTAAATTTTATTTTGGTTTGAATTGTAATTATGCATGAACATGGTGTAAAATAATAAGTGTATAAATTAAAGTGATTATATAAAGCATGAAATTAGATAAGGAGAGAAATGTATGAAGAAGTATTCAGTTGGAGTAGATATTGGTGGAACAACTGTAAAAATAGGTATATTTAAATCAGAAGGCGAGTTATTAAAGAAATGGGAGATTCCTACTGATAAAAATGAAAACGGTACACATATTCTTGGTGATATTGCCGAATCAATAGAAAAGGTGTTAAAAGAAGAAAATATAAGTAAAGATGATGTACATGGAATAGGAATGGGAGTTCCAGGTCCGGTTAAAGCAGATGGAACTGTTGTTAAATGTGTAAACCTTGGATGGGGAATTTTCAATGTTGAGCAAGCGTTAGAATCAATTATAGGATTAAAGGTTAAAGCAGCTAATGATGCTAATATTGCAGCCTTAGGTGAATCATGGCAAGGCGGTGGAAAAGGATATGATAGCATGGTTATGGTAACTCTAGGAACTGGAGTTGGCGGTGGTGTTATCATTGATGGAAAGATATTAGCTGGAATAAATGGTGCTGCAGGAGAAATAGGTCATATAAAAGTTTCTGATGAAGAAACAGAAGAATGTGGATGTGGCAAGAAAGGTTGCTTAGAACAATATGCTTCAGCAACAGGAGTTGTTAGATGTGCAAAGAAAATGATGGAAGAAGTTGATACTCCTTCAGCATTGAGAAATATAGAAGATGTTACAGCTAAAGATATTTTTGATAAAGCTAAAGAAGGAGATAAGCTTGCATTAGCAGTGGTAGATGATTTTGGTAAGATTTTAGGAACATCACTTTCACATATTTCATGTGTATGTGATCCAGAAGTATATGTTATAGGTGGAGGCGTTTCTAAAGCAGGTCAAATAATAATAGATAAAATTGTTGATCATTATAAGGAAAGTGCTTTCCATGCATCAAGAAATGTTAAGTTTGAATTGGCATTACTAGGAAATGATGCTGGTATTTATGGAGGAGCTAGACTTTGCCAACAAATATAAAAAAGTAAGAAGTAAAACAGTAAGTAGAGAAGTGTAAAACTAAATCTACTTGCTGTTTTTTTGTCTATGAAAATGTGAAAATTAATTTTATTTAAAAATATAGATTAAAATTTGACAAGATTTAAAAGGAAAGTTATACTAAAAAGTGTAAATGAAAATAATTATCAATTGGGGGCGAGAAAATTATGTATTTACAAGTAAGTAATTTAAAGAAATGTTATTCATCAGGAGAAAATAGGACTCAGGTATTAAAAGGACTGAATTTATCTATAGATAAGGGACAAATAGCAGTACTTCTTGGAGCATCAGGATCTGGAAAATCTACGTTATTGAATATTATTGGGGGAATTGAAGATTTTGATGAAGGTGAAATAAAGATTAATGGTAAGTCCATTATTGATATGAAAAATAGAGAACTAGCAATATATAGACGTAACAATATAGGATTTATATTTCAGTTTTACAACTTGATACCTAATTTAACAGTAAAAGAAAATATAGAAGTTTGTGAATACATTAGTAAAAATCCTTTAGACATAGATGATTTAATTAAAACTTTAGGTTTATGGGAACATAAAGATAAGTTTCCAAATCAACTATCAGGAGGTCAACAACAAAGATGTGCTATAGGGCGTGCTATTGTAAAAAATCCAGATATACTTTTATGTGATGAACCTACAGGAGCTTTAGACTATAAAACATCTAAGGAAATATTGGGGCTTATAGAAACAGTAAATAAAAAATATAGTAATACAATAATAATAGTGACTCATAATGAAGCAATAAAAAACATGGCTCATAAGGTTTTTAAGATGAAAGATGGAGCTATAATTAAAGAATATAATAATAAAAACATAATACCTGCTTGTGATTTGGAATGGTAGGTGATTAAATTTATGAGAAATCCATTGAATAAAAGATTATTTAGAGATATAAAAAATCATAAAGGGAGATATTTAGCAATATCTATTATGCTAATAGTAACTATATCGTTATTATCAGGATTTTTGTCTGTTGCAGAAAGTATAAATAAAGGTGTTAGTTATAACAAAGTAGAGTGTAAGGTTGAAGATGGAAATTTAGAATCGTTTTTTGAATTGAACAAAGATGTTTTGAAACAAATAGAAGATTTGGAAGTACAAATTTATGAAAATTTCTATAAAGATAAGGAAATTTTAGAGAATAAGAAATTGAGGATATATAAAAATAGAGAACATATAGATAAGGCAATAGTAACTGAAGGAGAATTGCCATTAGAGGATAATGAAATTGCAATAGATAGATTATTTGCTAAGCAAAATAGCTTGAAAGTTGGTTCGTTTATTAATATAGAAGATAAAGATTATAAAATTACAGGAACATTAGCTTTGCCAGATTATACATCTTTGTTTGAGAATAATTCTGATATAATGATGAATTCAATTTATTTTGGTGTAGCTATAGTAAGTGATGATGCTTTAGAAAAAAATCTTTCAGGAGAAGTGAATTATAAATATTCATACTATTATAACAATAGAGATTTAAACAAAAAACAAAAAAATGATTTGGATTTAGATATAGAAAAAGTTTTGGTAAATAACAATATAAGTATAAAAGATTTTTGTGTTCAAGAAAATAATCAAAGTATATCTTTTATAGAAGATGATATGGGATCTGATGAACCTATGATGAAAGTTTTTTGCTATATATTAATTGTAATACTTGCTTTTGTCTTTACAGTTACAATATCTAGTACAATAGAAGAAGATGCAGCTATTATAGGAACTTTATTGGCAAATGGATATAAAAAAATAGAAATATTATTATATTATATAAAAGTTTCTATGCTTGTAACTATAATGAGTGCATTAATAGGAAATATATTGGGTTATACATTGATGCCAGATATATTTAAAATAGCATATTATACTAGCTATAGTTTGCCTGATTTTAATATATCTATAAATAATGATGCTATTATTATTACAACAATAATACCAATATGTATTATGTTAATCATTAATGTGGTGTTTATTGCAAAAAAATTATCAATATCTCCTCTTAAATTTATTAGAAAAGAATTAAGAAAAAATGATAAAGGAAAAGCTATAAAACTTCCTAACATTAGTTTTTTGAAAAGATTTAGATTAAGGGTTATTATTCAAAATAGAACTAATTTTTTAATACTATTTTTAGGAATATTATTTGGAAGTGTTATTTTAATATTTGGTATGTGTATGAAGCCGGCTATTGAAAAATATATTGACAATATTAAAGAAACAAATATTGCTGACTATCAATATGTTTTGAAGGCACCATATAAGGTAAATGAAGATGATACAGAAAAGTTTACTTTAAGTAGTTTTAATTATAGTTACAATAAAATTGAAAAAGATTTTTCTATATCTTTTTATGGAATAGAGGAAAATTCGGAATTTTTACAAGGGTTAAGCTTCGATGAAAATTGTGGAGAAATATATTTGAACGATAGTTTTATGAAAAAGATAAAAGCAAAGGAAGGAGATATTATAACTTTCAATAATCCTTATACAGATGAGGAATATGAATTGAAAGTTGCAGGTAGCTATAATTATTCAGCTGGTCTTGCTGTATTTATGAATAGAAAAAAATTGAATGAACTTTTAGGCTATGATAAAGACTATTTTAATGGATATTTTTCAAATAAAAAATTGAATATTGATGATAAGTATCTAGCATCAATAATTATTGTAGATGATATTATTAAACTTGGAGAGCAAATGACATCTTCATTGGGGGGGACAGCTTATGTATGTGTAGTTGCAGCTGTTCTTATATATATGGCATTAATGTATGTGTTGACTAAGATTGTTATTGATAAGAATTCATTATATATATCATATATGAAAGTGTTTGGATATAATAATAGTGAAATAAAAAAGCTGTATTTAAATGCAGTTACTATTTTTGTTGTAGTATCCTTGATTATACAAATTCCTCTGGTAGATTTTATATTAAAGAAAAGTTTTGATATTGCATTGTTAAAAGTAAATGGATATATGGAAGTATCTGTTCCTTGGTATTTATATATTGCTTTGATAATTATTGGAGTTATGTCGTATATAATAATAAATCATTTTCATATGAGAGATGTTAATAATATTAAGATGTCAGAAGCTTTGAAAAATAGAGAATAACGTTTTTGTTATGAAATAGGAAAGAGCTAAATCTAAATAATTTTTAAGTCATTTAGATTTAGCTCTTTTTATAGTTATTAAGCTAATGCAGAATTTTCATCAATTGTTGTATTTAAAAATGGTTTTAATATTTTATCTATTTTTGGCATGAAGAATTGAATTATAGGTCCTTGGCATAAAGCTGAGATTACTGTACCTATTCCAACAACTCCTCCTAATAAGAAACCTATTATAAGGTAAGATAAATCTAATGTTATACGAATCCATTTATATTGGCATTTTAATTTTTCTTGAAGCATTAGAGGTATTAAATCATTTGGAGCAACACCAATATTTGCACTCATAAGCATTGAAAAACCAATAGCTACTATTACGCATCCTAAGAATAAAATTAAACATTTGATTATTATATTGTAGTTGTCAAAACAAATTTTATCTAATATATTACTCATTAAGTCAATAAAAAATCCAGCTGATACTACAGATAATATAGTACCTATATTTATAGATTTTCTTGCTGTTAGAAGTATTACTATGAAGAATATAAATAAAATAACAAGATTAGCTTGTCCTGTTGTTATATTAAGTAATTTTGCTAAACCTTGAGTAAATACTGTAAATGGATCTGAACCAATATTTGCTTTTATAAATATTGCAACACCAGTTTGGATTATACATAATCCAGAAAAGAATAGAATTAGTTTTTTTATAAATAATAAATAGTCAAATTTTTTCATAAGTACCTTATCCTTTCATCATAGGTAGAAGTTTCACACATCGTTTACAAACGATTGTAGCGACGTCTTCAATAATAACATTAAGTAGAAGAAAGTGCAATATGTTTTTTAAAAAAATTTTTAAAATATATAATAGTTTGGCATGAGTTATGCTTGTTGAAATGTCTGTGTCTATAGAATTTAAATAATTTTGTTTATTTGATATAATATAAATATATATAATATAAAAATAAAGAAAAGGGGTGCAAAGGTTTAAGGATGTACCTTATAACCGTTAAGTATGTTAAAAGAAGTAATAAAAAAAGATGAAATAGCTGCAATGAAGGCTAGAGATAAAGCTAGAGTAAATGTTTTAAGATTAGTTAATTCAGAAGTGAAGGCTTATGAAGTAAATAATAGAGAAGATATTCCAGATGAAAAAGTAATACAAATTATTGAAAAAAACATAAAGCAAACTAAAGAAACTTTAGAATATGCTGAAAAAAATAACGATACACAAAGAATTGAAGAAGGTAAATTTGCTTTAGAAGTGCTAACTCCATATCTTCCAAAACAATTAACTGTTGAAGAAGTTACTGACATGATAAAGGAAATTATAGCTAATGGAAATTATACAGCTAAAGATATGGGAAAAATAATGAAGGAAATTATGCCAAAAGTTAATGGCAAATTTGATAGATCAAAGATTAATCCAATGGTAAAACAAATATTAGGTTAATAACTTAATAAAAAATAAAAAATGATGCTTTGATAATTTGTGAGGAAACATACAAGTTGAAAGATAAAACTAATTTTTTTGCCGAGAAAAAATTGACAAATTCAAAAAAATAGAGTATTATAAGTAAAAAATAATAAAATATTCTGTGAAAAGAAAAAGTAGATAATATAGAGAATCTTCAGAGAGCTGACATTTGGTGTGAGTCAGTGGTTTGAGTATTATTGAAAATCATCTTGGAGAAGTGAAACTGAAAAATATAGTAAGTTTCAACGGAGTTTCACCGTTAAAGGAAAAGCGTATTATTTAGTACGTATTAGAGTGCTATGAAATGATTTTTTAAATTGTTTTATGGAATTAAGGTGGTAACGCGATTAACCTCGTCCTTGAATTTTAGGACGAGGTTTTTTTAGTTTTAGAATGTTTTATGAATAGTAATATTTAATTAGGGGGTTTTTTTATGCAAAAATTATCGAGAAAAGATTTGGGGATAGTAAGTTTAATGCTATTTTCATTGTTTTTTGGAGCTGGAAATTTAATTTTTCCTCCATTTTTAGGACAATCAGCAGGAAGTAACTCATTAGTAGCAATGGGGGGATTTTTTATAACAGCAGTAGGATTTCCTATTATGGGAGTTGTAGCAGTTGCAAAATCTAAAGGACTTCATTCTCTAGCAAAGAGAGTTAATCCAGTATTTGCAATAGTATTTACAGTTTTAATATATTTATCAATTGGTCCATGTCTAGGGATACCAAGGGCAGGAAGTCTTCCATTTGAAATGGCAGTACAACCATTTTTGTCAAAAACTAATATTTCTGCAAGTATAGCTAGATTAATATATACATTAGTATTTTTCTTGACAGCTTATTGGCTTTGTTCAACACCAGCAAAACTTGTAGATCGTTTAGGTAAAATTTTAACACCAATTTTATTGACTCTTATAACTGTTGTTTTTATATCGGCACTTATTAATCCAATAGGCAACTACGGACAAGCAACGGGAGAATATTTGACATCTCCTTTTATAAAAGGCTTTTTAGAAGGATATCAAACAATGGACACTATAGCTGCATTAAATTTTGGAATAGTAATTTCTATGGCTATAAAAACTAAAGGTATAAAGGAAGAGAAGAGTATTATAAAAACATCAATCAAGGCAGGATTTATTGCTGGAAGTATATTAATAGCTGTTTATACTGCATTATGTCATTTAGGTGCTTCTGCTGGTGGAAGATTTGAAATGACAGAGAATGGAGCTCAAACATTAACAAATGTTATGACTTATTTATTTGGTACTCCAGGGGCAGTGCTTTTGGCAGTAATATTTACAATGGCATGTTTAACAACTTGTGTAGGACTTATAACATCATGTAGCAATTATTTTACGTCATTAAACAAAAAGGTATCTTATAAAAACTGGACAAGAATTTTATCTGTTTCAAGTATGATTCTTGCTAATATGGGATTAACAAAGATTCTTGCAATATCAGTACCAATACTAAATGCTATTTATCCAATAGCAATAATGTTAATAGTACTTGCTATGATAAATAAATTTATAGAAGAAAGTTCTATTGTTTATTCAGTTACAATTTTATTTACAGGTGTAGTAAGTGTATTTGATGCATTAAATCAAGCAGGAATATCATTTAAGCCTATAGTAAGTTTAATTTCTAAACTTCCTCTTTATTCACAAGGATTGGGATGGCTTGTACCAGCAGTGGTAGGATTAGTGTTAGGAATTATAATTAAAAAGTTTAGAGGATTATATTTGAAAAATATAAATCCATTATTAGATTAAAAAAATATTGAAAGTATAAAAGGGGCAATACATCAAAAGTGTATTGCTCCTTTTACTAGTGTACTCAGCATATAGCCATATCTGTAACAAGAAATTAGAACAAGTAATAGAATTTATAATTTAGAATTAAGTTTTATATAATCTAAAATTTTGAATGATAATTCTAATTTGAAAAGAATGTTATCAGTATTAAGAGAACTGTTAATTACTTCTTCAATTTTATGAAATCTATAAAAGAAAGTGCTTTTATGTATGTTAAGTAAAGATGAAGTAGTTAGTACATTTCTATTATTATCTAAATATATTCTTAGAGTATTTAATAATTCAGAATTGTGTTTTTTGTCGTATTCTTGCAATTTCTTTATATAAGGATGTACTATAGTAGATAATTCTATCTCTTTATTGCAGTTAGACAATAGATAAAAATCAATATAATTATTAAAGAGAATAATTCTATCATTAATAGATAGAGAAGATGCAAAAACAGCTTGTACGAAGAAATTAGGTGCCTCTAAAATATTCGAAAATGGTATACTTACACCGCATTTTAAATTGTTTAATTCAAGAAATTTTTGAAGTCTTTTATATTCGGTTTTAGTTATTACAGAACATGTATCACTTGTAATAAGAAAAATAATTCTTCCTTCATAATATGTGAAAATTGAATTTATAAGGATATTTTTGATATTTTTGAATAACTCTCTTAAAGCAAAATTATGTTTGTAATCATTAGTTGTTTGTTTGTAAGAAATACATAGTAGTGCAAAATATTGCTTTAAGTTAAAGTTTATATTATTAAGTCTTCTTTTTAAATAATCTATATTATCAATTCTGTTTAAAAGCAAATCGGTTAAGTAATATTCATAATCTAATCCAGAATTACTTATAAAAATATTATCTTTTTCAATCTGTATTGAAAGTACTTTTGATAAAGTATTTGTAAGTTCTAAATGTTCATCTTCAAATTCTGTATTATTTTTTATTACTACAATATAGAATGCAGTTACATCACATATTCTAATAGGACAAAAAATAAATTTATCATTATTATTTTTGTCTTCAAAGAAGAAAGCACTATTTGTATTGTATATAGAATCAATACATTTGTTTGTATTCATAAGTTCGATAAAATTATCTATTAAGTAATAACTTCCATTGTGATTTTCTGTAGATGAATTAATTTTCTTAGCTTGATTAGATCTTGATATGACATGATAGCTTGTATCTAAAATGAAGATGGGATTTCTTAATATAGATTCAGCTATGTTTACTATTCCTTGAATATCATTTTTCTCGAATAAACTGTTAAATATTGTACATTGTTTTTTGTATAATATATTATTTGTCATAATAAACCTCCAGTATTTATAAAAAAGTAGGAATAAAATATAAAAAATCGACTTATTTTTATTCTTTTGTTCAATTTTTTAAAAGATAAATCATGTTACTATTAGCTAGGTAATTTTAACATATTATCTATGTATATGTAATAAAAAAATAATGGAGGTATATGTAAATGACTTATACAATATTAGGGGTAACAGCTGGTAGAAAAAATTCAAATTCAGAGATATTATTAAAGGAAGCATTACTTGAATGTCAAAATCAAGGTGCAGAAGTAAAAATGATAAATTTAAGAGATTATCATATTGAAGAATGTACAGGATGTACAGCATGTACTCATGGTATGACAAATGGAAAAAACGTAGGATGTACATTAAAGAAAAAAGATGATAAAGATGCAATAATGGAAGTAATGTTAAATGTAGATGCAGTTATATTTTCTGCACCAACTTATGATTTAATGCCTACTGCAACATTTTCAAAATTTATGCATAGAAATTTAGCTTATGAATCATCATTTCTAGAATCTATAGGAGCAGTTGAACATAAAGATAGAGTAGCAGGGCTTATTGCAGTTGGAGGTTCAACTCGTTCATGGCAGTCTATGGCACTTGAATCAATGCAAGCAACATGTTTTACAAATGATTTTAAAGTTGTAGATATGTTATTAGCTACAAGAGTTCCAGCTCCAAAACAGTGCTTATTACATGATGATCTTATAGAAAAAGCACGTAAGCTTGGAGAAAATATAATGACATCATTAAAGACACCAGTTGAAGAAAGAAAATGGCTTGGTGAAGAAGATATGGGATGGTGTCCAAACTGTCATTCAAATGCATTAATATTAGGAGAAGTTCAATGGGACGGATTACATTTCCCAGTTGAATGTCAAGTATGTGGTGCAGGCGGAAACTTAGAAAAGACAGCTGATGGCAAATGGAAATTTGTTATTCAAGAAGATGGATTATGCAGAGACAGAACAGATGTAAAAGGAAGACAACATCACTGTGAAGAAATAGCAGCAACTCAAGGTGGATTCTATACAGAAGAAAATCTTGCAATAGTAAAAGAAAAGTTTGAAAAGTATAAAAATATTACTTTCCCAGGAATAGAAATAGAAAAATAATAAGTAATAAATTACATATAAAACAGACCATTTATTATAAAGATGGTCTGTTTTTTTATTATTATGTAATTTATAATAAAATGATAGGATAAAATTTTTAAGAGGTGACTGATGAATATAAAAAAATATGTTGGAGATAAAAAATTTTACAAAATGGTTTTAAGTATAGCTATTCCTATTATGATACAAAATGGAATTACAAATTTTGTGAATCTTTTAGACAATATTATGGTTGGTCAGATTGGAACTGAACAGATGTCTGGAGTAGCAATTGTAAATCAGCTTGTTTTTGTATTTAATTTATGCATTTTTGGCATTGTTTCAGGAGTTGGTATATTTGGAGCACAATTTTGGGGAAAGAGAGATTATGAAGGAGTACGAGAAACATTTAGATTTAAAATAATTTCATGTGTAATTGTTGGAATAGGAGCTGTTTGTTTATTAAGAGGATTTGATAGTAATCTTATTTCTTTGTTTTTGCATGATGGAGGAAATTCAGGAGATATAGTTAAAACTTTGTGGTATGGAAAAGGATATTTGTCAATAATTATATTTGGGCTTATTCCTTTTGCTATTAATCAAGTGTATTCAAGTACGTTAAGAGAAACAGGGGAAACAGTTCTTCAAATGAAAGCTGGTATTATTGCAGTAAGTGTTAATATGATGTTTAATTATGTATTGATATTTGGTAAATTTGGACTTCCAGAATTGGGTGCCAATGGTGCGGCGATTGCGACTGTTATTGCAAGGTTTGTAGAATGTGCTATAATTGTGGTTTATACCCATAAATACAAGGAAAAGTATGCGTTTATTGAAAATGTATATTCGAATATGAAAATATCAAAAGTATTAGTTAAAAACATTTTCTTAAAAGGAACGCCTCTTATGTGTAATGAACTTTTATGGGCGGCAGGTATTTCAATAATGGCTCAATGTTATTCGTTAAGGGGATTAGCTGTAGTGGCAGCAATTAATATTGCTAATACTATTTCAAATTTATTTAGTGTTGTGTATGTTTCTTTAGGAAATGCAGTAGCTATAATAATAGGTCAGCTTTTAGGTGCAGGTAAGATGGAAGAGGCAAAAGATACAGATGGAAAACTTATTGCATTTTCGGTAATTAGTTGTAGTTTGGTAGCTGTGTGTATGATTGCTTTATCACCAGTCTTTCCTAATATATACAATACAACAGATGAAGTTAAAAATTTAGCATCAAAATTTATTATGGTTCTTGCTTTTTCAATGCCATTAATGGCATTTACCAATGCTTCCTATTTTACTCTTCGTTCTGGAGGAAAGACAGTAGTAACTTTTCTTTTTGATAGTGTATTTGTTTGGCTATGTAATATTCCATTTGCATTTATACTATCTAAGTATGCTTCTATTGATATAGTAACAGTTTATTTTATATGTCAAATGCTTGAACTTATAAAATGTACTATAGGATTTGTACTTGTTAAAAGTGGAGTTTGGATTCAAAATATAGTGATGGAAGAATAATGAATTTGATATTTTTTCTAAGTAGAGTGTGATTAAACTTGGATTGGTTTAATATAGGAAAATTGTAACTTGTTTTATAATAATATATAATAAAATAAGTAATAGCAAGAAAGTAAGTTGGAGGTAAATAAATGAGTAGAAATGACTTTTTTGATATAGAAGACAGAATAAGAAATGCAGTAGATAGTGCTTTTCATTATGTTGATAATTATCAAGATATAAAGCATAGCGCATTAAATGAAGTTAGAAATCATTTGAAAAGAAGTACAAATTTTGCTCAAGATACTTTTGAGAATGTAAGCAGAATGTATAAAGATTCAAAAGAAGATATGAAAAATGATACGAGTTATAATCATTTAGGTAATTTTAATTGGTTTAGAAAAAAAAATGTTTCGCCGTATATTGCTAAAAGACCTGCGGGTTTAATAAGTGGTGTGTTGTTTAGTATGCTTGGTGCTTTGGGAAGTATTGGTTCTGGAATTGTTACATTTGTAATGCTAATAGGTATTTTTGGTTTTTCAGACAGTTATAATATTCATATGTGTAAAGTACTTTCAGTTAGTTTTTCTCTTATATTTATATTCTTTTTGGTTTTGGCATTTATTGGACGTAATACTAGAAAAAGAATTAAGAGATTTAAGAAATATGTTGCATATATAGCGGACAAGAATTATTGTAAAATTGAATCTTTAGCATTGTTAACAGAACAAAGTAATGAATTTATAGTTAAAGATCTTAGAAAAATGATAAAGCTTGATATGTTTAGAGAAGCTCATATTGATGATGAAAATACTTATTTTATGTTGGGGAATAATGTTTATGAAAATTATTTGAATACAAGGGATGCTTTTTATAAAAGGAAGCAAGATGATGAGAGAGAAAAACAAGAAAGTCAAAATGATACAAGCGAACTTGGTTCAGTAATAAGATTGGGAAAAGACTATATAAGACAAATAAGAGAGGCTAATGATGCAATATCTGGAGAGATTATATCTGCTAAATTAGATAAGCTTGAAAAGATAGTTACAGCTATATTTAGCAATATAGAAAAAAATCAAAACAAGACTGCTGATGTTAAAAAGTTTATAAACCATTATCTTCCGATGACGTTGAAATTAGTTAATTCTTATAGAGAATTAGATTTGCAGATTATTCAAGGGGATAATATAATAAAAGCAAAACTTGAAATAGAAAAGAGCATAGATCTTATAAATTCAGCTTTTGAAAGATTGTTAGATGATTTATTTGCTGATGTAGCTATGGATGTTTCATCTGATATCTCGGTTTTAGAAACGTTATTTTCTCAAGAAGGTTTGACTGATAATGGATTAAAAAATAAGAAATAAATAGGAGGTATATATTAAATATGGATGAAAATTTTAAGGATGATATAGGTTTAACACCAAGTTTATCATTTGACGTTGTTGAAGAAGAAAAAGAAATCACACCTGTTCAAGATAAAGAGGTAATAGATGAAAGTACATTAACTGTTGAAGAAAAAAAGATGGTTGATGATTTTGTAAAAAAAATAGATTTAACAAACAGTAATTCAATATTAAAATATGGAGTTGGAGCTCAAAAAAAAATAGCTGACTTTTCAGAAACTGCTTTGAATAATGTAAAAACAAAAGATTTAGGTGAAGTTGGAGACATGCTTTCTAATGTAGTTGTTCAGCTAAAAGATTTTGAAAATGTTGAAGAAAAAAAGGGGATTTTAGGTATATTTAAAAAGCCTGCTAAAAAAATTGAGCAATTTAAGACTAAATATACTAAAGTTGAAAATAATATAAACAATATTTGTACAGCCCTTGAAAATCATCAAATACAGCTATTAAAAGACATAGCTATGCTTGATAAGATGTATGAAGTGAATAAAGTTTACTTTAAAGAGCTTAATATGTATATAATTGCAGGGAAAAAGAGACTTGTTGAAGCAAGAGAAATTGAGCTTCCAAAACTTATGCAAAAGGCGCAAATGACAGGACAACCTGAAGATGCACAAACTGCTAATGATTTTGTTGCATTGTGTGATAGATTTGAAAAGAAGATACATGATTTAGAACTTACTAAAATGATATCTTTACAGATGGCACCACAAATAAGATTAGTTCAAAATAATGACACATTAATGTCTGAAAAGATACAATCTACAATAGTGAATACAATTCCGTTATGGAAAAGTCAAATTGTATTAGCACTTGGAGTTGCACATTCTACTAATGCAGTTAAAGTTCAAAGTGAAGTTACTAATATGACTAATGAGCTTCTTAAGAAAAATGCTGAGACATTAAAAATGTCTACTATAGAAACAGCTAAGGCATCTGAAAGAGGTATAGTAGATATAGAAACTCTTAAGTCAACAAATCAATCTTTAATTTCTACTTTAGATGAAGTTTTAAAGATTCAAACAGAAGGACGTCAAAAGAGAAAAGAAGCAGAAGTAGAACTTAAAAATATCGAAGAACAATTAAAGAATAAATTATTATCAATGAGATCATAATTTTTATTAAAGGAATAAAGCAATAAAGGTAAGGTTTAATTTTAACCTTACCTTTAAAATATTACTTATGTGTTTTAAAGAATTTCTAAAATTTCAACAGAATACTTGGAACCTGGAGCGTCAACTTCAACTATGTCTCCAACCTTCTTGCCTGCTAAAGCTTTTCCAAGATCTGATTCGATACTTATCATCATATTTTCAGGATCTAAATCCATAGTTGTGACAAGAGTTACAATTTCCTCTTCATCATCATCAACAAATTTAATTTTTGCTTTTTTATTTATACCTAAAACTGAATTGTCAATTTCGCTTTCGTCGACTACAGTG
>SVCK01000110.1 GCA_015058375.1 Clostridium sp. | reverse complement strand
TTATTCATGTAGAAAATGTAAATCAATCAAAAGACGAAGCAAAAGAAATATACATAGGGGCAAAGTATGGTTCAAATAATAATTTTAATAAAAAATTTACTGTAGAACCTATAAATGAACAAAAGGAAGAAATAAATAGTGATTTACAACAAGATAGTGACAAAGATGGATTGGAAGATGAAATTGAAAAGTTATTTGGTGCTGATCCTGAAAAAGCAGATACTGATGGAGATGGATTAGATGATTTTCTAGAAATAAGAGCATCTCTTAATCCAACAAAAGTTGATACTGATGATAATGGTATTGCTGATATTGATGAAGATACAGATAAAGATGAACTTACAAATGGACAAGAAATTGCATTGGGAACTAATTGCTTAATTAATGATACAGATAAGGATGGTTTGAGTGATTCTGAAGAACTCAAAAATTACTCAACATCACCATTAAGCGATGATACAGATGGAGACACTATTCTTGATAGGGATGAAATTAAGTTAGGGTTAAATCCTAATAGTCAATATACAGATGGTGTGACTAAGGATAGTGAAGTAAGGATTTACCAAAACTTATCACAAGATAAAATTTCAGAAGTTATATTAGAAAATAATGAAGGATTTTTACCAGCTATATCAGGAACTGTTCCAGGAGCATTGGATAAAAATGTTTATGTAAATTCTTACGATACTACACCAATTGAAAATATTGAAGGTCTTGTAGGAGGAGCAGTAAATATTGAATCTAAGTACGAAAATAAATATAGTCTTAATTTAAAATTTGATGCAAGTAAATATCTTGAAAATAATAAAATATCTGATTTAAAAAATTTAGTAATATGCAGATATGATAATAATGAGTATGTTAAGTTAGATACTAAGATTGATAGTAAAACTTTATCTACAAATATCAATGAAGGTGGAATTTATTTTATTCTTAATTTAGAAGAAGAAAGTAATGCTATCTTTAAAACACAATCATTTATTGCACAAATGAATTATGTTAGTGGTTCAATAAAAAGTAAGGATTCAGATTATGATGGAATAGAAGATTTAAGTGATTCATTGCCAAGCAATAATAATTTTTCTGGAACTTTAAAGACAGGCAGATGTTCAACAAAAGTTTCGTATACTATGGATTATAGAAATTTCTTTGCATCTAAAAAGCAATATAATAGTAACATAGCTACTATCTCATCTTTATTTGCAGCTTGTGCATATAATGGTTCAACATATGATGGACTTACAATAAGTCAATTTATGGCTCAGCATGGAATAAAAGATATACAAGATTATAAATTAGCTTCTTTATATAACGATTCTGATTTGTCAGAAGCTTATATAGGACATAAAAAAGTTACTTATAATGGGGTGACTAAAGAGATTATTGTAGTAGTAGTAAGAGGTACAAATGAAACAATTGAAGAGTGGACTAGTAACTTTGATATAGGAAGCACAGCACAGGCTAAGAAATTTCCAGATTGGAAAGTAAAAGCAAATCATAAAGGATTTGATGTAGCTACTACTAGAATATTGAAATGCCTTGATGAATATGAAAGCAAATCATATTTAGATAAAAATGTTCAGAAGACATATTGGGTCATGGGGCATTCTCGTGGAGCAGGAATAGCTAATTTAATAGGGGCTAGATTAATAGATAGTTCAAAGGATGTATATACTTATACGTTTGCTGCACCAAACACAACAACAGCAAGTGATGCAGATAATGAAGATAAGTATAAAGGAATTTATAATGTTATAAATAAAGAGGACTTTGTATCATGTTTACCTGTAAAACAATGGGGATTTAAACATTATGGAAAATCTTATGTTGTTAGTATATCAGCTAATTATGAAAAAGAGTGGGAAGCTTTAACAGGAATAAAAGATTATAATCCAGATACTATAGGTATGGATAAAACATTGGATCAAATATCAAAAATAATTAATAATAGAAATGATGCTTATGTATATACGTGTAGATGTCATGGAGATGGAAGTAAGGAAGATATTAGCATCAAAAATTATGGTACTTCTAAAAAGAGTAGAGAAGGAGCCATAGCTAAGATACCATCTAATGCTCTTCCATACTGTAAAATTACAAGATATAATGGCAAAGGAATTGCAGGATGGGACTTTAAAGTTTGTCAGGAGCCAGAATACTTTATGCAACTTCTTGCAGCGTTTATGGCAAACAAGATAAATGCTTACAGATTTGCAGTTGAATTAAATATCGCAGATAGATATGAAGCTGCTAAATTGGGTATAATTAAATCTGGTATTGGAGGACTTGCACATCCTCATTACAATGAATCATATTATTTATTAACTAAGCATATTTAATTTTGGAGGAGATAATATTAGAAAGTTAAAGATATTTTATGTAATAGACTGCCTTTGGATAATAATATTTGGAGTGCTTTGTTTTATTGAAAATAATTCTAATGATGTAGGATTAGAGGCACTTGAAAGTTTAGGAAAATTCTATGTTTATTTAGGATTATGTATTGTAGGTATTTTATGTCTCTTAATAGTAGGGATAATTAGATTAATAAAACGTAATTAAGTTATTTATAAAGATGAGCTGCTCGTTGAATTATGGGCAGCTTTTTGGTAGTATGGAAAATCCAAGAATTGCAGTAAGTACAAATGGTGTGAAAAAGTTACCAAATGTAACTGATGACTTAGATATACTTATTAATGTTTATGAATAGAGTCAAATTGAAAAGATAATAGAGAACTATAGAGATATTAATAGAGTAAGAATTGTTAATAACTATAGTTGTTTTGTCTGTACAAATGTAGAATTTAGTATAAATTGTAACTATAGATTGGAGTTATGAGAATGGAAGTAGAAGTTTTAGATGTAACTAAAGAGTTTAATAAAGTTTCAATTTTAAATGGTATATCTTTAAAGATAAATGATGGTGATACATCATTTATTGTTGGGAAGAATGGTGCAGGTAAAACTACGTTAATTAGAATTATATTAAATTTATATAAAAGTACTTCGGGAAAAGTATTGGTAGATGGAGTAGATGTAAACAGTAGTGAATATGTAAAAGTAAAAGAAAGTATAGGTTTTCTAAATGATAATATTGGACTTTTTAAAGACTTTACGGCTTGGGACAATATTGAATTTTTTCATAGAATATATTTTCCTAATGCTAAAGCAAGTCAAAGAAGATCTGATATTGAAAAGGTATTAAAACGTGTGGATTTATATAGCAATAGAAATAATAAAATAACTTTTTTTTCTAGGGGCATGAGGCAAAGGTTAGCAATAGCGAGATCAATAATTAATAATCCTAATTTACTAATTTTAGATGAGCCAAGTAGAGGACTAGATATAGAAGGTAAGGAAATGCTAAAAGATATTATAGAGGAATATCAAAAGAAAAATGCAACGATACTAATAAATTCTCATGATTTAGATGATTTCCAGGACATAGCTACTAAGATAGCCTTTATAAAGAAAGGAAAGATTGTTTATGAAGGAAGCTATAAGGATGTAAAAGGCGAGTTTGGGGATAATATGTATGCTATAAAAGTACAAAATTCATCTAATATAGAGTCTAAATTAGAAAGAGAATCTTTTGTTGATAATATAAAGAAAATAGATGATGAATTAATTGTAAGTATAAATACTGATGTAAAAGAATTAAGTGACTGGCTGTATAATAACAGCATTAAAATCAATGAATTAAAACAAATTAATGATAATTTATCATATTTATACAAAAAAATTTTAAGTTAGTTAGAAGGATTGGTATGAAGAAAAATTCAGCTATTATATGGAGGGAGTTTCACAGAGAGTTAAATTCGAAGACTACATTGTTAATGTATGTTTTTTTGATTATATTTAATTGTGTTAAATTTAAAGATTATGGAATTGAACAAACAATATATAATGTATCTACTGGTGTATTATTTATCTCAATTTTTTCTAGCATAATTAACTATACAAATATTGAGGTGCTTTTAGCTTTGCCATTAGAAATTTATGATTTTTGTATGCAAAAAACAATATATATTATGATGAAGGTGATTTTTGCTAATGTATTTATGTTTATTGTGGAGTTGTTTTTAAATTTTTTCTTGCTGAAAGATAATATATTATCTAATATATATTGTTTTATTTTTACTATAATTGGTGTATATGCGGTAAGTATATTTGTTGAATCTATATCAATATTGTTTAAAAAAAATTATAAGTTTATCATAGTGGGAATAGCATCACTTTTATTATATTTTTTAAATTATTTCATTTTTATGTCAAATAAAGTAATTTGCACAATATTCATAGTAGTAGGTGTTATTGTTTTGCAATATTTATCTTTTTTAATATCTCAAAATATAGATAAAGAAAAATTAATTAAAAGGAGTATCTAAGATGAAGGCTTTATTATGGAAAAAGGTTAATGAGATAAAAAGAAATAAATTTAAACTTTTAGCTGCATTGATGCTGCCAATAATAATGTTAGGTTGGATGTTAATATTAAAGATAAACTTTAAGTATATAGTTTCATATTTTCCGTTAATGGTTATTTTGCTAGATTCAGTAATACTTTTTTCTATAGAAGATTTTGTATTTGCTGAAGTAATATTGTGCACAAATATAAAAATAAAAGATATTTGGGGTAGCAATATTATATTTTTAAATCTTATAGGATACGTTTATTCTAATATTTTGATATTACTTTCTGTATTTTTATGTAAATATATTGACTTATCATGTACTATAAATTATATTAGCATAATTCAAAATTTAAGTTGTATATTAGTTGGAATTGGATTCTTGGCGTTTTCTACAGTACATGTTTCAAGTTACAGTTACTTTAGACAAATATTAGGTTCAATAGGAGCTATAATAAATATTATGTTCTTTATGGCGCCTATGGTTTATCCTAAAGTATTTTTGTTTTATGATAGATTTAGTTTAGTAATTCTATTAGCAGCTATGATTTTATTTGTAATTTCGTATTTAATAGTTACATTTTCAAGTAAGACTGAGGAGTTAATAAAAAATTTACAAAGTTTAAATAAAACATATAAGGATACTCAAACTATTGATGAATAGGAGGAAAATTGTCTTCTTATATTGTTAGCTTGTGTAGTTGTAGGTATTGGTATAAGTATAGGTTTATATATAGAAAAATGTATATATATAACTAGCATGTAAATATATATAATAATAAATGAATTAAAAAATAGCTGTTATATTTTGTGATGGCTATTTTTTCTATTAAATCCTAGGAATATTAAGATTTTTGTAATTGATAAAAAAGGTCGAGAATAGTATAATGCATATGGAGTGACATAAAATAATGCACACAAACTATCTAAGGAGTAGGGATACTATGCAATATTTATTACAACTTGTAGTTACTTTCTTAATTGTTTACTTTATTATGCCTTTATTAATGAAGATAGCAACAAAGTTGGAGTTTACAGATAAGCCAACAAAGAGAAAGAAACATATGTCTCCAATACCTTTGTGTGGGGGATTAGGAATATATATAGGGTTTTTTTTAGTATATTTTTTTGTAACAAGAAATAGCTTGAATATGGGAGAAAATATATGGATTTTTATATCAGCAACAATGATTCTTATTATAGGCTTAGTTGATGATTATTATAAAACTATAGGCAAAGAATTTCCTATATATCCAAGGCTTATAATACAGCTACTAGCAGCTGCATTAGTGTTTAAATCAGGAATTGCTTTTAGAGGATTTAATAATCCATTTACTGGACAGTATATATTATTATCTAATACGATACAGTTCTTTTTAACAATAACATGGATTTTTGGAGTAACAACTGTTATAAACTGGTCAGATGGAATGGATGGATTAGCAGGAGGAATATCTTTTATATCTTCTATGACTTTTTTCTTTGCTGCGATAATATTAGGTCAAACAGATTCAGCTATAATATCTATAATTTTAGCAGGAGCATTAATTGCATTTTTATTATATAATAAGCATCCAGCTAGGATATTTATGGGGGATTCAGGAGCAAATTTAGTAGGATTTTTATTGAGTATAATTGCTATAGATGGAGCTTTTAAACAGGCTACAGTATTAAGTATATTTATACCTATATTAGCATTGGCAGTTCCTATATTTGATAATATTTTTGTAATATATAAGAGATTTAAAGAAGGAAAGCCTGTATATCAAGCAGATAGAAGTCAAATGCACTTTAGACTTGAAGAAAAAGGATTAACAATAAATCAGACAGTTAGTTTGATTTTGATTATAAGTTTTATATGTAGTGCTATATCAATTTTCTTACTATTATTAAAAAATTAATGACTAATTTGTTTATTAATACATATAAGTAGTGAAAGAGGATAATCTGAAGTTTTTTAAATCATTCAGATTACCCTCTTTTTTTAATGCCTAGAAATATTTACACACTGTTTGTTGTGATGTATACTGGTGTATATACAGTAAATAGGGGGAATACAAATGAATAATAAAACTAAAAAGATGGTATATGCAGCCTTCTTAACTGCATTAGCAATTATAATACCTGTTCAATTTTCTTTTTTAAGAGTATATATACCACCATTTAGCGCAACACTTGCATCGCATGTTCCTATGTTTATTTCAATGTTGATAGCACCAGAGGTATCAATAGTTGTCGGTATAGGATCAACACTTGGATTTTTATTTACAGGACTTCCAATGCCTGTAGTACTAAGAGCAGCAACACATATTTTAGTAGGATATGTAGGTGCTAAAGTGATAATTAAAACAAGAAATTATGTAAAAGCTTCAGTAATTACTGCACCAATACATGGATTAGCAGAAATGATAGTTGTAATACCTTTCGTAGGGTTTGATGTATATCAGTTGCTTATAGTTACTTGTGTATGTACTATAATACATCATTTTGTAGATGCATTTATATCAGCAATACTAGTTAAGGCTGTAGCTAAAGCAGGACGAAAAGATTTTTACAATTTATTTATAGATGATAAAAGAGTTGCTTAATAGCTAAAAAAATAAATGAAGTAGTTGAGTATTTAAAAAAATTAGGGTAAAATAATACTTATTGTAAGACACTTATTTTTATAAGTGTCTTAAATTTTGAAATAAAATGTAGAAAGAAGTGCTGAAATGGAAGATAAAGAGATAATGTCTTTTAAAGATGAAGATGGAAATAAAATTGATTTAGAAGCAGTTGCAAGAATATATGTAGAAAATAAAGAATATTTATTATTAGCACCATTAGATGAAGAAACAGATGATGTATTTGTATTCAGAGTTGACAAGAATGATGGTAAGGAAGAACTAAACATAGTTGAAGATGATAATGAATTCTTAGCTGTAAAAAAGGAATATAAAAAGTTAGTATATTAGGAGGCTGCGTATGGATAATCAAGAAATTATTGATTTTTTAGAAGAGAAGGGTGTTTCAGAGGTCGAAGAATTAAGATCAGAGAAAGATAATTTAATTATCACATTTTATTATGACTTCGATAAAGATGAACTTGCAGCAGCAAGGGCTTATGCTAATGAAGAAAGTGATGTAGAAGAAGAAAGTGCTGAATGGTATAAAGAATGGTATCTTCCATATCTTTATGATATAGCAAAAGATGAATTAGATGAAACTTTTGAAGAGCTTAATGAAGAATTCAATACTTCAAGTTTGTTAAAGAATATTTCAGATGATGCAAGCAATACAGAATATATAAAGTTTGTATCTATAATATGTAATGAAGAATATGAAAAAGATTTAGAAGAAGAGTTAAACGATTACGTTTAGGCGGTAATTATTATTGAAAACTTATTGGCTTGTGATATAATGAAAATGTAATTCCTAATGTGTACGCCAAGCTTATAATATTCAACCTACATAATATATTCGGGATTTGTAACATGTTTGTAGATGTCGAGCTTCCGTTTTATGTTAGAAGATGGCTGAAGCAAGTTGAACTTAACCCACCTGTGAGGCGCAGGTATTGAATATATAGGCAAACGGCATGTTGGGTTTATATTGTAAAAACCTCAATAAAATTTTTATTGAGGTTTTTTTAACTGTAAAATTTGTATAGCATAAAATAGTTTGGGGAAAATCTTATGCTATTATTTTTGAATAACTAATTAAGAATTGGTCATTCTCATAGCAACTAAAAATTCTTTTCTGAGATTCAGAAATAAATTTGTCTAGATTTTTCGATAGCTTAACCATTATGATGTTTGTTGGAGAAAGAAATTTTAATAAGAAATTAAGAAGTAGTTTTCTCCTGTTAATTTTCTTATTTAATTGTGAATAGTACATAATATCACCTCTTTTTACATAAAATAATAATTGTGTTGATGGAATTATTATAACATAATGGAGAAAAATGTAAATTATAATTTTATATCAATTAATTACAAAAAACTACAATAAATTACAAAAGAAAGCCTTAATCTTAATTTTTGGTAATGTTTTTGGCTTGTTTGGTGTATTTATGTGAATAACTATGACGAAAAAAATAAGAAAAATAGTGACGAAAAATAATATTATTGTGATAGGGTAAAGGTTGATAATGTCATAAATTATATGTAAAATAATCTTAAGGTATAGTAAACGGAGGAGATGAAATTATGGATATAGATTCAATGAAGATAGAAGATGTAATAAAAGAAATAAATAGATTATATAAGAAAAGCCAAGAAGAAGGTTTATCAGATAGAGAAAAAGAAATACAACAAAAGTGTAGAAAGAGATATATAGAGAATGTAAAACGTAATTTTAGAAGTCAGCTAGAAGGGGTAGAACTAAGAAGAAAGTAAATTTAAGGGGGGATTTAGTTTGTCAGTAACAGTTGAAAAGCTTATCAAAGATTTGGGGTTAGAAGTTTTAAATGAAGGAAATCCTAATCAAGAGATTAAAGTTAATGATATAAATAGACCAGGTTTGCAGCTTGCAGGTTTTTATAATTATTTTGCTCCAGAAAGAATACAAGTTATTGGAAAGGCAGAATGGAGCTTCTTAGATGATATGCAGCCTGAAGTAAGAAAAAAAAGAATAAAAAAGTATTTTACTTTTGATATTAACTGTGTAATTATATCTAGAAATTTAGAGCCTCATAAGGAATTTATTGAACAGGCTAAAAAAAATAATATGTGGCTATTAAGAAGTAATATTGTTACAACACAACTTATGAATAAGTTTATTATGTATCTTTCTGATAAACTTGCACCACAAACAAGACTTCATGGGGTATTAGTCGATGTATATGGAATAGGTATACTTATTACTGGAGAAAGTGGAATAGGTAAGAGCGAAACTGCTTTGGAATTAATAAAAAGAGGACATAGACTTGTAACTGATGATGCCGTTGACATAAAGGAAATAGATGGAGAACTTATAGGAAGTTCACCTAATGTTACTATGGGTATGCTTGAAGTAAGAGGTATTGGTATTATAGATGTATCTTCACTTTATGGATTAAGTTCTGTTGAGCAGAAGAAAAAGATTAATCTTATAATGCATTTTGAACATTGGAAAGATGACAATGATTATGATAGACTAGGATTAAGGAATGAATGTGAGGAAATATTGGGAGTTCAAATTAAAAAACTTACAGTTCCTGTTAGACCAGGTCGTAATATTGCAGTAATTATTGAAGCAGCTGCAGTTAATTATAGACATCAATTAATGTCAAATATATCACCAGTAGATATAATTGAACAAAGAATGGAAAAAGAAGCTTTAAACAATTAGGGGAGGAAGCGAACTATGAGTAAAGAAGTGAAAAATGCTTGGGAAAAGTATGATGAAAAAGGAATTGAAGAAATTTTTCAATTTAATGAAGGATATAAGAAATTTATGTCTGATTGTAAAACTGAAAGAGAATGTGTAGATGAAACTATAAGATTAGTAGAAAAAGCTGGTTATAGAAATCTAGACGAAGTAATAGCAAATGGAGAAAGTCTTAAAGCTGGAGATAAGGTTTATGCTAATAATATGGGCAAAGCAATTGCACTTTTCTTAATAGGTGAAAAGGAAATGCAACAAGGATTAAAAATATTAGGAGCACATATTGATTCGCCAAGATTAGACTTAAAGCAGAATCCATTATATGAAGATACTGAAATGGCATTACTTGATACTCACTATTATGGTGGAATCAAGAAATATCAATGGGTAACATTACCTTTAGCACTACATGGTATAGTAGTTAAAAAAGATGGAACTAAGATAAATGTAGTGGTAGGTGAAGATGAATCAGATCCAGTATTAGGAATTACAGACCTTTTAATTCATCTATCTCAAACTCAACTTGGTAAAAAAGGTGCTACAGTAGTAGAAGGTGAAGATCTTAATGTATTAGTTGGAAGTATGCCATTAAAGGAAACTGAAAAGGATGCTGTAAAGGCTAATGTATTAAGAATATTAAAGGATAAGTATGATTTTGAAGAAGATGATTTCTTATCAGCAGAAATAGAAGTTGTACCAGCAGGAAAAGCTAGAGATTTTGGATTAGATAGAAGTATGGTTATTGCGTATGGACATGATGATAGAGTATGTTCATATACATCACTTATGGCTATGTTAAAACTTGAAAAAACAGATAAAACTGCAGTATGTCTTTTAGTTGATAAAGAAGAAATAGGAAGCGTTGGAGCAACAGGAATGCATTCTAAGTTCTTTGAAAATACAATTGCAGAAATTATGGATAGATGTGGAGATTACTCTGATATAAAACTTAGAAGATGTTTAAAAAATTCTAAGATGTTATCTTCAGATGTAAGTGCTGCTTTTGATCCAAATTATCCATCAGTAATGGAAAAGAAAAATTCAGCTTACTTTGGAAAAGGTATAGTATTCAATAAGTATACAGGAGCTAGAGGAAAGTCAGGATGTAATGATGCAAATCCTGAATATATGGCTGAACTTAGAAATATAATGGATAAACATGAAGTTGTATTCCAAACAGCTGAACTTGGAAAAGTTGATCAAGGAGGCGGTGGAACTATCGCTTATATTACAGCTGCATATAATATGAATGTTATAGATTCAGGAATTGCTGTATTAAATATGCATGCTCCATGGGAAATAGTAAGCAAGGTTGATGTTTATGAAACTATGAGAGGATATTATGCATTCTTGTTAGAAGCTTAATAAAAGATAAGTTTTAAAAGGGTTGATGCTATGAATTGAAATTTTCATGGTGTCAGCCTTTTTAATGTTTAAGAAAGTAAAAAATACGTTGTTGTTGAAAATGGTTGCGGTTGAGTAATAAAATGGTGTTTGAAATGATAAAAGGAGGTCTGAATCTAATATGAAAAAATATGATGATAATTTTTCAAGCTATCATCCTCTGATAAATTTTATTTATTTCTTTTCAGTAATAGTATTTAGTATGTTTTTAATGCATCCTATTCTTGTTTTTATATCATTAACAGGTGGATTTATATATTCAGTTTATCTAAAAGGGAGAAAAGCGGTTAAATGTAATACATTTTATATGCTGCCTATAGTTTTAATTTTGGCTGTTATAAATCCTTTAGTTAGTCATGAAGGAAATACTGTAATCTTTTATATAAATGGTAATGCGGTGACTGTAGAGGCATTTATATATGGCATGATATCAGCAGTAATGTTTATTTCTGTTTTGATTTGGTTCACTTCCTATAATGTAATTATGACATCTGATAAATTTACTTATTTATTTGGTAAAATTATTCCGTCAACTTCTTTAATAATAACTATGATTTTAAGATTTGTTCCACGCTTTAAAAGACAGATAAAGATAGTTGCAGAAGGTCAAAGAGCAATAGGGAGAAGTGTAAAGGATGGAAATATTTTTGATAGAATTAATCATGGAATAAATATTATTTCTATACTAACAACTTGGGTTTTAGAAAATTCTATAGAAACAGCAGACTCAATGAAGGCTAGGGGATATGGACTTAAAGAGCGAAGTAACTTCAATTATTATAAATTAACTAAGCGTGATTTTAAAATTTTAGCTAGTATTTTAGTTTTAATAGCTGTTATAATTATTGGACTTATTAATGGGCAAGGCGAAATTATTTTTTATCCAGATATAAAAATTAGAAAGATAGACCCTTTTAGTATTGTTTTTTATATATCTTATTTAATTTTGATGCTAATACCATTTATTGTTGATGTTATGGAGGAGTTAAAATGGAAATTATTAAAATACAAAATTTAAATTTTAAGTATCCACAAAAACAAAAACCTATTTTAAACGATATAAATTTAACTGTGAAAAAAGGAGAATTCCTTGTTATATGTGGTAGGACTGGTTGTGGTAAAACAACTTTACTTAAGCAACTTAAACCTGTTATAGCACCATTTGGAGAAATAGATGGAAAAATTCTTTATAAAGGAGAAGAAATTAGGAGTGTAGATAAAAAAATTCAAGTTTCAGATATTGGATTTGTTAATCAAAATCCTGAAAATCAAATTGTTACTGATAAAGTATGGCATGAATTATCTTTTGGATTAGAAAATTTAGGATATGATACTGATATTATAAGAGTTAAATGTGCAGAAATGGCTAGTTATTTTGGAATTGAGAAATGGTTTTATAAAGATGTTTCAGAGCTTTCTGGAGGTCAAAAACAAATACTTAATTTAGCATCAGTAATGGTAATGAATCCAAAGGTATTGATTTTAGATGAACCAACTTCTCAGCTAGATCCAATTTGGGCAGATGAATTTTTACACACTGTACATAAAATAAATAGTGATTTAGGTGTTACAGTAATAATGACAGAACATAGGTTAGAGAGTATTTTTCCTATTGCTGATAGAGTAGTGGTTATGGAAAATGGCAAGATTATATTAAATGATTTACCAAGGCTTGTAGCAAAAAAATTAAAAAATGAACAAAATCCTATGCTTGAAGCATTACCATGTGCAAGTAGGATATACTCAAAAATAGATAATGAATTAGAATGTCCATTGACAGCAAGAGAAGGAAGAGAATGGATAGAGAACATTTTTGCAAAAAAAGAGTTGAGATTAAAGGAGTTAAAGAAAGAAAAGAAAAACTTTATTGACGAAGAAGTTTTAAGATTAAAGGAAGTATATTTCAAGTATGATAAAAAGGCTGAGTATGTTATAGATGGATTGTCATTGTCTGTAAGGAAAGGTGAAATTTATTCTATTGTTGGAGGAAATGGTACAGGTAAGACTACTGCTTTAAATTTAATATGTGGGATATATAAGCCATTTAGAGGAAAGATTTTATGTAAAGAAAGTGTAGCTCTTTTGCCTCAAAATCCACAGGCGTTATTTGTAAAGAAAACTGTAGAGGAAGATTTAAGAGAATTACTGTTTGATATGGATATAAATGAAGAGCAAAAGCAACAGAAAATAAAAAATGTAGTGTCAATTTTAGAAATAGACAATATACTTAAAATGCATCCATATGATTTAAGTGGTGGAGAAATGCAAAAGGTGGCTTTAGCAAAGATGTTGCTACTAGAGTCAAGTATATTGCTTTTAGATGAGCCTACAAAGGGAATTGATAATTTTTACAAGGAAAAGCTTGGAAGGCTATTAAAGGAGCTTAAAAAGCAAGGAAAAACTATTATAATGGTAAGTCATGATATTGAGTTTGCAGCTAAAGTTTCTGACAGATGTGGAATGCTTTTTAATGGAGAGATAGTTTCTGAAAAAGAACCAGATGAATTTTTCTTTGAAAATAATTTTTACACAACAAGTGCAGCTAAGATAAGCAGAGATATATTTAAAAATGCAGTAACTTGTGAGGATGTGATTAGATTATGCAGAGAAAATTTTTAGTAAGAAGAATAATATCTTTTTTAATAATGTTAATTATAATTCCTATAGTAATAGCAGCAGGTATGTTTGTGCTAAAAGATAAAAATTATTTGTTTGTTAGTTTGGTAATAATTATGTTGACTATAGCTGTTTTTGTTATGAGATTTGAAGATAAAAAACCAAAGCCTAGAGAAATTGTAATTATTTCTGTACTTTCAGCTATAGCAGTTGTTGGAAGAATGGCATTTTTTATGATTCCACAATTTAAACCTATAATGGCAATAGTAATAATATCAGGAGTGGCATTAGGAGGAGAAGCAGGATTTATGGTAGGTGTTTTATCAGCTTTTGTTTCTAATTTCTTTTTTGGGCAGGGGGCTTGGACTCCATGGCAGATGTTTTCTTTTGGAATGGCAGGACTTATTTCAGGTCTTATTTTTTATAATAGAAAAATAAGAAATAGTAGAATATTGTTATGTTTGCATGGAGCATTAATTACTATGATTTTGTATGGAGGATTAATGAATTTTTATACGTTTATTTCGTTTTCTTCAAACATAACGAAGGAAGGCATTATTTCAATTTATTTATCAGGAATACCTTTTGATCTTGTGCATGCTATATCTACTGTATTTTTCTTATTTATTGCATCAAAATCTATGTTAGAAAAGATAGATAGAATAAGGATAAAATATGGACTGCTTGAAGGTATTTGACAAATTGCAGATAATATGAGTTAAATTATTATAGGAAAGTACGATTTATTTGATTTTAAAATCATGATACTTACCATATGTAAATTAGAGTTAACTTCGGGGAGGGAGTAAATATGAAGAAATTATCAAAAATTACAGCGTTTTTACTGATTTTTTTAATGATGTTTGCTGTAAAAGCAGGAGCTATTGTAGATAAAAATACTATAAATATAGCTATAAAAGATACTGTAAATGAAATTATGACTAGAAAGCCAGAGCCAGCATTTGGGGATGAATGGAATATTATAGCGTTGGCACGTTCAGGAGAAAATATACCTCAAAGTTATTATGATACTTATTACAAAAGTGTTGAACAGAAAGTTTTAAATGAATCTAAAAAGGTAGTGCCTTTCACTCCGGATTTTGATAAAGAAGATTGGACAGGAGTTAATGATCTTGAAAGAACTATCATAACGTTAAATGCTATAGGAAAAGATCCTCAAAATGTTAATGGAATTAATTTGGTAAATATGATTTTCAATAGAGAAAATCTAGCAGATGAAAATGGAGTTAGTGGATTAACTTATGCTTTAATTTCAATTGATACAAAAAATTATCCTGAAATTCCAGGTGCTATAAATACTAGAGATTCTATAATTAAAGATATGCTAGCTCTTAGAACTAAAGATGGAGGATTTAGTTGGGATAGTAATGCTGCTGAGGCAGATTTAGATACAACAGCAATGGCTATACAGGCACTTTATAAATATATAGATAGAAGTGAAGTTAAAGAAGCTGTTGATAGAGGACTTGAAATTTTAAAGAGTAAGCAGAGTGAAGAAGGAGATTATATAGGACATTATATGAACTATACATATGAAAGCCCTTGTACAGCTGCACAAGTTGTAGTTGCTCTTGATAATCTTAAAATGAATCCAATAGATGCTTCAAATGGATTCGTAAAGAAAAAAGATTTAATCGATGTAATGATGTCTTATTATATAAATAGAGGTGGATTCAAAAATTCAAGTGATGAAATTTCGCCTAATCCTATTGCTACACAGCAAATTCTTTATAGTCTTGATTCTTATAAGAGATTATTAGAAGGCAAGAATACTTTATATGATATGACTGATGTTGCAACTAAAAAAGCTGAGCAACCAGTACAAACAAATAATAATAGTGAAAAGGATAGACCAGAAATAAAAACTAGTGCTGTAGAAAATGGACAACAACCTACTAATTCAAATAGTGTAGATGCGGATGCAAATAAAAATGTAAATACAGAAGTAAATGAAGTAAAAAAAGATGATGAAAGTGCTGTAGTTAATACTGGAGATACTTTATCATATACAATTTGTGTGATTGCAATTATATCTGGACTAATTGTATTTAGAAGTAGGCTAATCAGAAAGGAAGCATAATTTGAAATATAAGAAATATTGGAAGATAATAATATCATTATTTGCTATATTATTATTAGCTGTTTTCTTTATAAGTAATGTAGAGATAACAGGTGTTAACAATGATGCTAAATTACAAGCAAATGTTGAAGATGACGATGGTTTACAAGAAGAGAATAATGAAGAAGAGGCATTTAAAGAGGAGATAAAAGATTCTACATTAGATAAAGCAAAACTTGAAGAGAATGAAAATGAATCTAAAACAAATGAATCTGATATAAAAAGCAATGAGAATATATCAAATTCAAATAATCAATCTCAATCGAATGCCTCAGATGGTACAACTGCTACATATTCAAAAAATGAAAATATAGAAAATAGGAATGAACAACAGCAGATAGAACCTAAAGAGTATTATAGTTTTTCAATAGATTGTTATACAGTACTTAATAATATGGGCGATTTAAGGAAAGGAAAAGAAGGTTGCTTAGGAAATAATGGCGTCATTTTTTCAGGTCAGGTAGAAGGTAAAGAAGGTATGACTGTAAAACAGCTTCTTATGCAAGTATGTAAAAACAATGATATTAAAGTAATTTTTAGAGGAGATTATGTAGTAGGAATTAATAATCTTAATGAGAAAGATTGTGGGCAATTAAGTGGATGGATGTATTCTGTTAATGGAGTGTTTCCTATGGCATCTGTAGCACAGTATAAGATAAGGAAAAATGATGTTATTAAATTTAGATATACATGCAAGAGTTATGGTAAAGATTTAATGTGATATTTTACATGAAGATTTGATGTGTTATTTACAAAATGGTAAAAATAGTATAAAGTAATTATGAGGTGGAATAGATGTTGGTTAGAGATAATAAAGTTAGTAACTCATATATATACTTTGATTTTAAAAGAAAAAGAACATGCTTTTTGTTTGTAAAAAAAGTAGTAGCGATTTTTGATGACAAGAAAACTATGCATATAAAATGCAAATCTAAGAAATTAACTAAATATGAAGTAGAACCAGGAGTACATACAATTCGAATTTATACTAATTTTTTATCTTTAAAGCTGGGAGAAGCTTTTATAAAAGTTAACCTTGAACCAGGAGAAAAAAGAGTTTTAGTATATACACCTCCAATTTTTTCATTTAGAAAAGGTAATATTATTGGAAAAGAAAAGGTGTAAAAAATAAAATAATATTTGTAGTAGATTATAAATACAAGTATTTATAAAATTAAGAGTGATTTTGGAACAGTAAATAAAAACTATTAGAGTTTTACTTTACTGTTCCATTTTTAAGTTGACTTATAAATGAAAATCTCCATTATAAGCACACATAAAATTATTAAGAAAAGATTCTGGCATATTCATACAGCCAATATCTCCGTGTCTTATATCGTCTTTTATGTTCCCATGACAATCAGAACCAGCACTTATTAATAGATTATTTTTTTTAGCTAAATTTATGAATTTTTCTTCGTCTTCAGAAGTGTTTTGATAATAAATAGCTTCGATTCCATCTAAGTTCATTTTTAAGAAGTCAGATATAGGTGAATTCTTAATTAAAACTGGATGAGCTAAAAAAGCTAATGCATTAAACTTATGAAGAAGGTCAATTCCTTCTTGTGTGGTCATCTTTGTTGTCTCTACATAAGCTGGACAACCTTTTCCTATAAAGTTATCAAATATATATTCTATATCATATGGATATCCAGAACTTATGATTTCTTGGGCAATATGAGGTCTTGCAACCACATCTTTGCCTCTGCTAAGTACTTTGTCTATACTAATTTCTATGTTGAAAATATTTTTCAAATTTTCAACTATTTTTTCAGCTCTAATTCTTCTTTTGTTCTTTAATGCATACAGTACTTTTTGTAGTTCAGGATTTTTATAGCTATCATCTCTAAAAAATCCTAATACATGTATGCTTTCTTTGTTATGAGTCGTAGAAAGCTCGATTCCGGGTATTAATTTTAAGTTTTTGACTTGCGCAATTGCTTCATCTATACCAGATACTGTGTCATGATCTGTGATGGCTAAAAATTTTACTTTGTTTTGTTCAGCTCTTTTAACTACTTCAGAAGGTGTCATAATTCCATCTGATGAAGTGGTGTGCACATGAAAGTCTACTTTACTCAATAAGACCTGCTCCTTCCTAAAGATATAATAATGAATAGAACTAATTTTATAAGTATTTTACTATAGTTTATTGAAGTACACAACCTTTATGATATAATCAAAATAGAATTGCTGTATATTAAGATTGGGGGATTAACATGATAGATAAAGAAAAGGCAAAGCAAGGTGTCAGACTTATATTAGAAGCAATAGGAGAAAATCCAGATAGAGAAGGACTTTTAGAAACTCCTGATAGAATAGCAAGAATGTATGAAGAAATTTATAGTGGAATAGGTGCAACAGCTGAGGAGCATCTTACTAAGACTTTCACAGTAGAAAGCAATGATTTAGTTATAGAAAAGGATATTACATTTTATTCAACTTGTGAACATCATTTAGTACCTTTTTATGGTAAAGTACATATAGCATATATTCCGAATGGAAAGGTGGTAGGTCTTTCAAAACTTGCAAGAACAGTTGAAGTTTATTCAAAGAGACCACAACTTCAAGAAAGATTAACAAAAGATATAGCAGATGCTATAATGAGATACTTAAATCCTCAAGGAGTTTTTGTTTACGTAGAAGCTGAACATATGTGCATGACTATGAGGGGAGTAAAAAAACCAGGAACAAAAACAGTTACAACTACATCAAGAGGAATTTTTAATGAAAATAATAAACTTAGACAGGAAGTGCTTACATTAATTAAATAGTTAGGGTGAAAAAGATATGACTTCAAAAAAGGTTAATGAAATATTAAATAATGGGAAATATAAGGATTACCTTAAAAGACTAGGAGAATTAGAAAGTACAAGAGAATTTTGTAGACATAATATTCAACATTTTTTGGATGTATCAAGAATTGCATATATAATAAATCTAGAAGAAGGACTTGGTTTTTCTAAGGACATTATATATGCCATAGGCCTTTTGCATGATATTGGACGTGTATTAGAATATGAAAAAGGAATTCAGCATCATGAAGGAAGTGTTATCTTGGCAAAAATAATATTAGATGAAACTTCTTTCACAGTAGAAGAAAGATATAGTATTTTAAAGGCTATAGATGAACATAGGCAACAATGTGAAGATGAACTTTCAAAGCTTATTTATAAAAGTGATAAATTATCACGAAACTGTTTTGACTGTAATGTACAGGACAAGTGTTATTGGTCAAAGAAAAAGAAAAATTTAAAGATTGAATATTAATGGAGATGTGATTTTTATGAGGATTGGAAATAAGGAATTTAAACTTGGTGAAAGAACTTATATTATGGGAATATTAAATGTAACGCCAGATTCATTTTCTGATGGAGGAAAATTTAATGAAGTAGAAGCGGCTGTTAAAAGAGCTAAAGAACTTATAGATGATGGCGCAGACATAATAGATATAGGCGGTGAATCTACAAGACCTGGTTTTGAAGTTGTTGATACAGAAGAGGAAATTGCAAGAGTTGTACCGGTAATAGAAGCAATTAAACAACGTTATGATATATTGATTTCAATAGATACATATAAGGCAGCAACAGCTGAAGCTGCAATTAAAGCAGGAGCAGATATGATTAATGATATTTGGGGCTTTAAGAAAGATAAAGATATGGCTAGAGTTGCAGCAAAATATAATGTGCCAAGTATCCTTATGCATAATAGAGAAGATAAACCTTATGAAAATTTGATGAAAGATGTTATTTACGATTTATCAGAAAGTATAAATATAGCTTTAAATGCAGGGGTAAAGAGAGAGAATATTATTTTAGATCCAGGTATAGGTTTTGCTAAGACTTATGAACAAAATTTATTTGTTATGAATAATCTTGAAGTTATTAAGAATTTAGGATTTCCAGTACTTCTTGGAACTTCTAGAAAATCAATGATTGGATTAGCTTTAGATTTACCTGTTGATCAAAGAGTAGAAGGAACTGTAGCAACTACTGTCATTGGAATTATGAAGGGTTGTGAATTTGTAAGAGTTCATGATGTTTTAGAAAATAAGAGAGCTGCTGTAATGACTGATAAGATATTAAGGGCGGGTAAGTAGATGGATAAAATATATATAAAAAATTTTGAGATTTTTGCAAATCATGGAGTTTTTCAAGAAGAAAAGAATTTAGGCCAGAAGTTTATTTTAGATATTGAAGCAAATTTAAAATTAGAAGAGGCAGGAAGAACAGATGATTTGACTAAATCAGTTAATTATGGTGAATTAGCTCATTATGTAGAACAAGTTTTTACAGAAAAGAGTTATGATCTTATAGAAACGGCAGCACAAGTTACTGCTGATTCTGTTTTGAAAAAATATAATTTGATAGAAAATATCAAAATAAAGATAAAAAAACCTTGGGCACCAATTGGAAGGCATTTAGAATATGTAGCAGTTGAAATAGAAAGAGGATGGCATGATGCTTATCTTTCTATAGGAAGCAATATGGGTGATAAGGTTGAAAACTTAAATAAGGCAGTTGAATTTATAAAGAAAAATGACAATATCATAGTAGAAAAAATTTCCTCATTTATTGAAACAGAACCATGGGGTAATGTTAATCAGGATGTTTTTGTTAATGGAGCTTTAAAGTTAAAGACCATATTATCTCCAAAGGAACTTTTGAAATTTCTTTTAGAAATAGAAAAAAATATGCATAGAGTAAGAATTGAAAAATGGGGACCAAGAATAATTGATCTTGATCTTATTTTATATGATGATATTGTAACTAGTGATGATTTTGTGACAATTCCTCATCCAAGAATGGAAGAAAGAGAATTTGTACTTGAACCGCTTTGCGAAATTGCTCCAAATAAAATTCATCCTTTGCTTAAAAAGAGAATGTTTAGATTATTAGAGGAATTAAGAGATAAACAATAAAAAGATACCAATTTAAAGTGAACCATTTAGAAGTTACATTTTAAATTGGTATCTTTTTGTAATACTTTTATTTTAACGCTTTATTTTGATTTTCAATGTGAGTGCAGAAGTCAAATAGGTTATAGTGTACTGGAACTTCTTCCATTGATATTATATCTTCAGGGTAGTTTCCGTCCCATGGGTGTAGAGTAGCTAAGTTATTATTATAGACATTAATTATATATTTACTACCGTCTGAAAATTCAAGTCTTAATTCATAGATTTCTGTTTTATTAGGGAGTTCTTGACTTTCATAGTCTTTATCTGTTAGAGATGAAATAAAGTTTTTAATAATATCATTCTCTGAACTATCTATAGAAATATCTTTATATAAATTAGTATTAAATAATATAATTTTAAACTGTTCATTATTTAAGATTTTGGAATATACTTCTTTGGTATAGAATGCAGGATCTTTTTTATTACTAAAGTGAAGGTATTTAGGATCATCTAAGCTACATCCTTGTAACATGCATATAATTAGAAAAATAAATAATATTTTTAACTTTTTCATAAGGAACCTCCATTTCAAATAGATTACCATATAACTTATTTTGTTTATATAAGATTTAGAACAATAAACAACATTAGAAATAGGTTTAAAAAGTTTTATAGTGGTTAAAATTATAAATATATAGACTTTTTGAAGAGGTGATGGAATGAAAGGAGCTTTTAAAAGACTGTATTCAGTTATTACAACCTTTGTCTTTGTATACTTGGTATATATAATTTCTATATTTCTTTTTAAGGCAGGGTTTGATGGGGCTTCACGAGATTTTTTCTTTATAGTTTTATCAGTATATTTATGTTTGCCTTTAACAAAATATATAAAGATTAAAAAGGAAGTATTAGATATTAATTTAGAGGAAAATGAAAGAATTACTTATGAACTTAAAGATTTTTTTGAAGAGGCAGATATATTAGAAGGTGTTTTGCTAAAAGATAAACATGAAGAATTAAAAATAGATAATCTTATAATAACTAAAAATGGTGTATTTAACATAGTTAAATGCAATTATACTGGAACGATTTGTATTAAAAATAATAGATGGTATAAAAAATATACTAAGGAATTGAGTGAAATACCATCACCTATTATGGAAGTAAGAAAGAATAGATCTAATTTAACTAAGATATTTGATGAAGAGCAAATTATAGATGTTATTGTAATGGTAAAAGATAGAGTCTTTGTGAAAAATGAAGAGGATTCTGATGTTCCAGTCATTAGATATACTGATTTAAGTAACTTCATATTAGATTATGAAGGTGAAATTGAATGGGATAAGGAGAAATTATATAACAAGCTTTATAATAGAATAGTTAAGGTTAATAATCTTATGGAAGAGGAGAAAGTTTTTAATAAATTTATAGATAATAAATGGATTATGAGAGGAAGACTTAGCTTTATATCAGTTTTTTTTATATTATATATTGTTAGAGTAATAAATAGTTAAGGAAAATTAGAGTGATTTTTGAAAAATATAGATTTGATATACTTTGACATAAAAAAAACTGATGTCAAATAACATCAGTTTTTATGGTGCCGATAACCGGAGTCGAACCGGTACGGTATCACTACCGGCGGATTTTGAGTCCGCTACGTCTGCCAATTCCGTCATATCGGCAAGGAATCAACACAATCATATTATCATATATAACAAATTATTGCAAGAAAAAAATTTTTTTTGACTTTTAGGTTGTTATAAAGAGTTGGATTTGTTAGAATAGTTATAGGATAAAATTATCCCAGCTGGGACGATTTTTGACCTAGTATTTAATACAGCGGTAAGCGGGCTGTAATAATTAGGGAGGAGCAAGAAATATATGATGTATTCAAAAGAAGTTGAAGAAATGTGTGTAGTTGCTAAAGGTGCTAATCACGGTCCAGCACCAATTCCTGAAGAAGGAAAATGGGTACAATCTAAAGAAATCAAAGATGTATCAGGGTTAACACATGGTATTG
>SVCK01000109.1 GCA_015058375.1 Clostridium sp. | reverse complement strand
TTCTATAATTTTAGGCTTTAGATATAAACAAATTAACAAGGATGTTCCAAATGCATATGAAAAACAAGTTTATAAAGTTAGTGAAATTGCAGAATTAGATGATTTGGATTTTAAAATTAATTCATACAATATCATAAAAGGTGAGGATAAAGCAACTAATGATAACATTATTCTTAATATAGAAATTAAAAATAAGAGTTCTCAAAAGATTAATATAAAAAGTTTAATATTTGATAGTAGGCTAAGTGATGGATTTGATTATATAGATACTGCTTCTGTAGATGAGAAATATTATGATGATATTGAAGGAGGATTAGATGCAGGAAAAGTATTGAAATTTGATTTACACTATTCTGCAATACATAATAATATAAGCTTTGATAATCCATTACAATTTTATATTCCAAATTGTTTTTATGAAAAACAAATTAGAGAAAAATACAATGAGAAAAAATTTTATGCAAAATACATTGAGTTAGATTAAAATTTCATAATTAGAAATAAATTAATAAAGCCCTGATATTGGAGAATATCGGGGTATTTATTTAAAAAAGGTGTGTTAAAGTATTTGAAAGTGATATTAAAATAATCCAGAGCTACTTTAGTAGATAATTTGGGTCAGAGTGTAAATGATACTTATGAAGAAAAAGGACTAGCTTATATAACTGGAAATTTAACTGGGGATATAGCTGGAATGTATGCTTTGGGTAAGGCAAGAAATATTGGTGAATATAAAGCTAGAGCAAATGGTGTTTCTAAGGGAAGTTTCTTAGATGATTTAAGGATTAATAATAAAAGTGCTTATAAGGATATAAAAGGAGTAGCAGGGTTTGATGCACATCATGCAGGACAAAAAGCTGCTATGAAGAAATTAGTTGATGGTTATGACCCAATGACTGCACCAGCAATAAATGTTCCTAAGGTAGGTCATACAATCAAAGGTGAAAATGGTATAGTATCAAGAAGTACAAAAGGAATAACTAGTGCAAGACAATTACTTGCAAGAGATATAGGAGAGCTAAGAAGGGTTTATCCTGATATCCCTAATTCAAAATTACAAGAATTAATTGATATGAATAAAAAATTATATCCAGAAATGAGGAAATAAAATGAATGAAATTTTTATTAAAAGTATATATAAGAGCATAGTAGAAGAAAATAAATATCTATATGAAAACCTACTTGATAATACAGATATAGATAAGGCAAATGATGAGTATTGGAAGAATGCACTAAAGTTATATAATAACTTATCGGAAGAAAATAAAGTGGTTTTAATAAATATAATGCAACAAACTATGATAGATACAATTTCAAACATGCTAGGTATAATTGATGGAAGTAGTACGCTTAGTGAGTGTGATGCTGAACCTAAATTGTATTTAAACGATGTTTATACTGATGGTGAGTTACAGGATTTATTTTTAGAATATGTAGAAGAAATTGAAGAATAGATACTATAATTAAATGCATAAAAAGTAATTGTTTGACAAGAGCACAAGATATGCAAGATTGTCATACTTTTGATGATTATTATAATAAATTAAGATTAAATTATAAAGGAAATCCTTTTGATGATGCAGATAAGTTATATGTTATGAGATATACATCTCCAGATACAGAATCTTTAGTTACAAGAAGTTATGGGGGAATATGTGAAGCAGATGTTAAGGTGGCGCAAGAAATATTAGGATTAGATTCACAACATACCTTTTTAAATGATGCACCTTATTTAGGAACAGGAGTTACTAAAGATGTTGAAGGTGGAATAGGTAAAATGGAATTAATGACAATAAAAGACGAAACAGGTAGAGCTTTGTTTTGTGAAGTTAAAGATGGTTCAGCAATATATGAAGTAATGCGCGATGGAAATACTGAACGAAAATAGCAGCTATACGATATAATAATAAATGGTGGAAGGTGAAATAAAATGAAAAATGGATTTTATGCAATATATAAAGGGGAAGAATTTGAATGTTCTTTTTTTACTGATGATATACTACATTTAATAAGTAATAGGGAAAGACCAGGATTTGATAATTTTATGGGAACTTACTCAATGAAGGTAAAAAGAAAAGAATGTGAAAGAGTTTATCGAAGAACTCTTAATTTCAAGTACGAAAATGATGACTTTCTTATACGCGAAGAAAAAGGTGAAATGGTATTATTAGAAACAGGTCCAAGATCATATGACTTAAAGAAGTTAGGTTTTAAGAAAATATTAAATGATACTTTTCAAAAATGGGTAAATGTTAATGAGGGAGAAAGATATTGGTACATTAAAGAATATTAAAATTTTATAATTAAAAATAAACTAATAAAGCCCTGATATTGGAGAATATCGGGGTATTTATTTAAAAAAGGTGTGTTAAAGTATTTGAAAGTGATATTAGAAATAGAGTTCTTAAGAATATAGAAGAGAGTAGACTTGCTAGAGAAAGTTCTAACTTCGGTGATTTTGCAAGGTTTGAAAGAGAATTTCAGGAGGAATTAGCTAATAAGAAAGTAAGTAAGGTAGTAGATATCAGTAATTTTAAAACTATGATAAGGTCTGGTAATTTAGATGATATATATAAGTATATTAATAATATATCATTTAAAACTGTTAGCAATGATTCAATAGATATATTATTCAAAAACATAGATAAAACTTTAAGTAATCCAATTGAGAATGTCAATTTAAAAAAGACAATAGTTGAGAAAGCCTTAAAGGATAATTCACAAATAGACACATTAGTTCCTGCTAGCATAGATTTCTTAGATGAAACGAGTGGATGGATAAAATGGCCGCCAAACGATGGATTTATTTTAAGTTTAGAAAAATCAAATAGACCAATAAAGACATTAGATGTAGGAGAAGTAATAGATAGATTTGGAAGGGAGACAGGCAACTACGTATCACCTAAGCATCCGCCAGTAACTTATGAACAACGTGCACTACCTTATTTAAAGAATGATAATGCATATATATTTTACCAGAATCACTAAAGTATTATCTTGAAAATGGATTTATAAGAGAAATATTTAAATAGAGGAGAATAAGTATATGAATATTGATGAATTAGATGAAATATTAGAAAAGGAAAAAATACCATATTCGTGGTATTATATATATGGTCCTCAATATACAAAAGAGCAGAAAACATGTATAGAAAAACGAAAAGATAAATGGTATGTATTTTATTTTGAAAGAGGTATCGAGTCAGATGTTAAGATATTTAATACTGAAAATGATGCATGTGAAGAATTATATAATAGAATGAAAAATGATGAAATAGTATTTGATAGATTAAAAAGTAATGAAAAAATAAAATAATATAGTGAATAAAAAAAGCTTGCCACAAGTGTATTTTATACTTATGATTTCTTCCGAAACGAGACAATAGATAAGTTTGTGTAAATAAGTTTATTATTAAAAAATTTAGTATCTAGATATTAGATGTACCCTTTTGCTAAAATTTATAAAAATATAAATTTTAGCAAAAGGGTACTTATGTATATAAAATTAAATAATGATGCCTGGGAAGAATACATAAATGAATATTTTTCTCTTGATAATAAAATATCTATAAAACAATTCTGTAAGGAACTACTTGTAAAATGCTAAATATTGACAAAATAGATA
>SVCK01000108.1 GCA_015058375.1 Clostridium sp. | reverse complement strand
TTTCATTTATTTTCCTCCTCTTTTAATCTTTAACTATATTATAGTGCTCAGTGAATAAAAGTCAATGAATTTAATTCATTCACTAATCTTATCTTGTAAATTTTTTTCATCGCCTTACTTTTTATAAAATTTACGGATAACTTCTACTGTAAAAATCCAGTAATAATAAGTGCTTTCTAAAAAATTAAGTTTTTCATATGCAAAAAGAGTCGTACCTAAACGATCTTTACATCATTTAAGTACGACTTCCTTATAAAATAAACCGTATTCTATTATTCCATTGCTAAAAATTCCACTTTTTCAATTTTGTCTAACTTAGATATCTCATCACTTAAAGTACTTATATCACCTTCTAAATTACTAATATCTATAGTTAAACTTACATACGCATATCCATTTAGAGGAATTCCTTGATTAATTGTAAGAACACTACCGCCAACGCTTGATATATAATTCAATATACTTGATAAAACTCCTGTTTCATCAATAATTGTTATATTAAAAGAAGCTTTGTGCCCTTTCGGACTTTCTGAAAACTCAAATACATAATCCCTGTATTTATAAAATACACTTCTACTTACACCAGCTAACTTTGTAGCCTCAGTAACTTCCTTTACCCTACCTTCTTTTAATAATTTTTTCGCTTTTACAACTTTTTCATATACATCCGGTAAAACTTTCTTATCAATTATATAAAAATTTCCTTGCATTACTTCTCACCTTCTAGAACTATCGCCCCTAGCCTGTCAGTAAAAAGTTCATGAACTTTCCAATTTAATTGTTTTGCTTCCAAAAATTTAATTAATTCATAATATATCTTATCATTATCCTTCTTAGCAAGCGCCATTATTGTTGGTCCTGCACCACTTAAATAAGACCCTAATGCCCCAACTTCAAGAACCTTATTTTTAACTTCTTCAAAACCTTTAATAAATTTACTTCTATACTTTTCATGAAAACAATCACTACATGCATATTTAAGTAAATCAAAATTTCCATTAGCCATAACCGCTACTAATAATGCAGCTCTCCCAACATTATATACTCCATCTTTTAATGATATTTCCTTTGGCAGAACCTCTCTAGCATCACTTGTGGAAAGTTTAAAATCAGGTACAACAGACATAAACTTAATTCCATCATGAACTTTTATCTTTTCATAGTATACCTTATTTTCATCGTATATAGCAATAATCATTTCCCCTAAAAGTGCTGGTGCTACATTATCTGGATGTCCTTCAATTTCTACTGCCATTTCAAGTAATTCTTGTTTAGAAAATTTATCACCCATAATTCTATTAGCTCCAACTAGCCCCCCAACTATACAGCTAGAACTACTTCCAAGCCCTCTTGAAATTGGTATATCTTGTTTTATTGATGATATTTCTAAACCTTTTGGCTTATATCCTGCTTTATTAAAACACTTCATCATAGATTGATAAACTATATTATTTTTATTACAAAATTCCACTGGAAAACCATTAAATTTTAATCCTTCATCTATTTCCTTAAATGCAAATACGTTATAGATATTTAGTGCTATCCCTATAGAATCAAAACCTGGTCCCATATTTGCTGAAGTTGCTGGCACTCTAACTTTTATCATATTTTTAGTCCCCTATTTTAAATATGACAAAAGTGCCTTTTGCATTTCATCTTTTTTAAACACTTCATCATGTAGAATATCTTTTTTATCTAATCCTTTAAGATTATTTGGTATTTCAACCTTAGTTACTTCATATAGTTTATTTAATACTTCAAAATCATTTAGATCTTTTGTATCTATATTTAAAGCAGAACATATACTTCTTGGAAACTTATATGGACTAGCAGTTGATGCTATAAGCACCTTTCTATTGTCCTTTGTTTCCTCAACATATTTTTGATATACAGTTTTTGCAACTGCTGTGTGTGTATCTATTAGATTGCCCTCATTTTTATATTCATTGCTTATTGTTTTAGAAACTTCTTTTTGTGTTGCAAAGTTTCCATAGAATTCTTTTATAAAATCTTTAACTTTATCAGATACTTCATAAATACCTTCATTCATTAAAGAATTCATAAGTTTGTTAACTTCTTCTCCATTTCTTCCTGTCGCTTCAAATAATAATCTTTCTAAATTTGAAGAGACCAAAATATCCATCGAAGGAGATTCTGTCAAAATTAATTTTCTACGTTTGTCATATGTACCTGAATTAAAGAAATCAGTTAAAACTTTATTTTCATTTGAAGCACATATAAATTTATTAACTGGAAGCCCCATTTGTTTAGCATAATAAGAAGCTAAAATATTTCCGAAATTACCAGTTGGAACAACAACATTAATTTCTTCTCCCTCTTTTATATCTCCTTGTTCTACTAATTTAAAATATCCATAAAAATAATAAACTATTTGTGGTACAAGTCTTCCAATATTTATTGAGTTAGCAGAAGATAATACATATCCTTTTTCTTTCAACTGTTCTTTTAAATCTTCATCACCAAAAATTAGCTTTACGCCTGTTTGTGCATCATCAAAATTTCCTTCTATTCCAAATACTTTTACATTATTACCTTCTTGAGTTACCATTTGTCTTTCTTGTATTGGACTCACTCCATGTTTAGGATAATAAACTATTACTTTAAATCCTTCAACATTACTAAATCCTTCTAATGCAGCTTTACCAGTATCACCTGATGTCGCTGTTAATATAACAACTTCATCTTCTAACGAAACTACTTTCTTAGCTTTCTTCATAATTTGTGGTAAAAACAGCAATGCTGCATCCTTAAAAGCACTCGTTGGTCCATGATACAATTCTAAAAATCCATTTTTAACTTCTACATTAAAACGATTATTATATGCATCATTTATAGCCTCTTTTAAATCTTTTTCATCTATATCATCGAAGAATTCCTTTATTATTCTAAAAGCTAATTCCTCATATGATAATGATTTTTCTTTTTTTAGTAAATCATAAAGATTTGGAAAAGATTCTGGAACATATAATCCGCCATCTTTTGCTATACCTCTTATTATTGCATTCGCAGATTTAACACCTGCCTCTAATCCCCTTGTACTTTGAAATTTCATTTTACTTCCTCACCCCAAGTATATAAATTTATGAAATTTTCCTAATTTTTTATATATAGATAATATCATGTTCTTTGTATAAAAACAAGTGTTTTTATCAGAAAAACATAAATTATTCAACATTATAAATTTTTCAATATTATTGCTCCTTTAATAGAAACATTATGTTCTTCAACAAATTTTTTTGCATCTTTAATTTTTAACTTAAATACTTCAATATCTTCATCATCTTCAATATTTTCTGTTGAAATTTCTCCTTCAACAACCATTTTTACTATAGCAGTTGTTTCATCAGTTAATCCTACAGATGTATAACTTGGTTTTAAATATAGCTCATAGCTTTTAGCTTTCAAGCCTGTTTCTTCAAAAAGTTCTCTTTTAGCTGCCTGTTCAATAGTTTCACCTTCATCTATAATTCCTGCTGGCAATTCATATAAATAATCTGAAATTGCTGGTCTAAACTGTTTTAACATAATCACTTCATCATTTTCTGTTAATGGAATTATCATGACTCCATCACACTTAGAATGATCCTTAGTAACACAAGCTAGTTCTTCTTTTGTTCTTCTACTAGATACATAATAATCTTTAGGATTACCCTTTCTATTTATTAACTTAAGTTTATACATATTTAAGAACTTACTATTTGTTAATTGAACAATATCTATCAATTTCATTAATCTCTCTCCTTTTAAGTGCATCTTTTTATACTTTATTTATCATCTTTTTTATTGATTTTTTTCTTTAATAATATCTATATCATCATTAATAAATATATATTCTAACTTTTGTTTTAATAATCTAATCAAAAGTTTATCTAATTCTATCTCCCCCTTATATAATATAATTTTATTATACTCCATTTTCATACTTATCTAAAATATTTACTTACATAATATTAATTAATTATATAATTCTATTTTTCATTAATTATAGACAAAATAACTAATATATTGATATTTTTTGTGAACATGTTAAAATTATATAAGTCGGTATCTTTATAAAACTTAATATATAGTGATTTACTTTTTAATTTGCCGAATTATATCCATTACGGAATGAGAACGGAGGACTTAAAAAAAATGGAAAAAGCTAATAAAAATTCAAACGTAAGAAAACTGACTGTAGTAGGTATGCTGTCAGGAATCTGTGTATTTATGGGACTTAGTGGAATCGGATTTATTCCTCTTCCATTTATGAAAGCTACTATTATGCATATTCCTGTAATTATAGGTGCAATTTTAGAAGGCCCTATTATTGGAGCAAGTGTTGGACTTGTATTTGGTTTATTTTCAATATATCAAAATGTTACTGCGCCAACTCTTTTATCACCAATATTTATGAATCCTATAGTTGCTATAATTCCAAGAGTACTAATTGGTATTATATCTTATTATTCATACAAAGCATTTGTTAAAAAATTCAATAAACCTCAAATTGCATTTGGAATATCAGCATTTTTAGGAACTCTTACTAATACTGTTGGTGTATTAGGATTAACATATATTCTTTTCGCAAACCAATATGCTACATTAAAAGAAGTAAGCACTAATGCTGTTGCTGGAATATTAGCTACTGTAGCTGTAACTAATGGTATTCCAGAAGCAATAGTTTCAATATTGATAGTAGTTCCAGTTGTAACTGGATTATTTAAAATTTATAAACGCAAAAAGTAAAGTACATAATTTTCCTTACATGGTTATTAAATCATAGTTTATATGTTTTATTAATGCACATAATACTAGTGTAAGGTCGATAAGGTCTTACAAAAATAAAACCTAGTTTAGAGGAGGAATTTATTATGTCACAAAACGCATTAGTACCAGAAGCAAAAAATGGATTAGCAAAATTCAAAAATGAAGTAGCTAATGAAATGGGCGTACCATTCACTGATTACAATGGAAACCTTTCTTCAAAACAATGCGGTAGTGTTGGAGGAGAAATGGTAAAAAGAATGGTTGAACAATACGAAAACGGCATAAAATAATAACCAAAACTAAATAAGGCAAAAAGAAAGGTATCTTACTTTTAGTAAGATACCTCTTCTTATTATGAAACTAAGCCCATTCAACTCTACAATCATTAAGCAAGTCAAAAAGTCCTAGTTCATAAACATTTAAATCTATATTTTCTTGTAACAATTTATTTATAATCTCATTTTTCTCATCTTGAAATATTCCAGACTCTCTTATCTTTGATATAAAATCTTCTAAATGATAAATCTGACATTCACCATTTTCAACTCCTGCAATTATTCCAACATCATTTTGTTGACTATACATATCGTATTGATATTCTCCTCCACTATGAACATTTTCTAGTATAGTGTTTATATCATATTGATATATTGTGCCTCTTGCAGAATCAATATCTTTAAATCCTCTAAGTTCTCCTGAAGGCATTAATAGTAAATAGTCATTTACTGCTGTAATATATTCCATGATAAAAACCTCCTAAAATGCAGATTTTATTTTTTACAATATTATTTTCTGCATTTTAAGATTTTTGATACAAGCTATATTTACCTTGTAGAAAGTGTCAATTCTTCTTCATTTGCATCAACTACTACTGTTGAGCCATTATAAACATCACCTTTTATAATTCTTCTAGCTAAGCTATTTTCAAGGGTATTTTGGATATATCTTTTAAGTGGTCTTGCACCATATACAACATCATATCCTTCCCTAGCCAATAAATCTTTTGCTCTATCAGTAATTTCTAAAGTTATATTTCTATCTTTCAATCTATTTCTTACTTCATCTAAGAATATATCTATAATCTTCTTAATTCCAGTTTCTGATAATGGTTTAAACATAATAGTATCATCAACTCTATTTAAGAATTCAGGTTTAAATTTACTTCTTAAAGCCTGCATTACTAATTCTTTACTTTCATTTTTTATATCTTCTCCATCCTTATTATCTAAAAGATATTGTGAACCAATATTAGAAGTCATAATAATGATTGTATTTTTAAAATCTACTGTCTTACCTTTATTATCTGTCAACCTTCCATCATCCAAAATTTGTAGGAACATATTAAATACATCAGGATGAGCTTTTTCTATTTCATCAAAAAGTAAAACGGAATATGGTTTTCTTCTAACTGCTTCAGTTAATTGTCCTCCTTGTTCATATCCCACATATCCTGGAGGCGCTCCAACAAGTCTAGACACTGCATGTTTCTCCATGTACTCAGACATATCTATTCTTACCATAGCATCTTCACTATCAAATAATGTTCTTGCTAAAGTCTTAGCTAGTTCTGTTTTTCCTACACCTGTTGGTCCTAAGAATAAGAATGAACCTATTGGTTTATTTTCATCTTTCAAACCTGCTCTTGCTCTTAAAATAGCACTAGCTACAGCTTCTACAGCCTTCTCTTGTCCTATAACTCTCTTTTGAAGTTCTGTATCAAGTCTTAGTAATTTTTCTCTTTCTCCTTCAAGAAGATTATTTACTGGAATTCCAGTCCACTTAGACAATACTTCTGATATTTCTTCTTCTGTAACTTCTTCTTTTAACAATGCACCTTCATAATTTTCTTTAACTTCTTCTTCTTTTTTAGCAATTTCTTCTTCAAGTCTTGGAATAGTTGAATATTGAAGTTCTGCAACTTTGTTATAGTCATATTCTCTTTCGTATTTTTCTACTTCGCCCCTTACATTATCAAGTTGGGTCTTTAAATCTCTTAAAGCCATAATATGCTCTTTTTCTTTTTTATATTTAGCAGTCATCTCATCATTTTTTTCTTTAATTTCTGCCAATTCTTTATTTAATGCTGTAAGACGTTTCTTAGAACCCTCATCACTTTCTTTTTCAAGAGCTTCTTTTTCAGTTTCTAACTGGAATTTTTTTCTTCTTATAATATCAAGTTCAGTTGGAAGAGAATCTATTTCTGATCTTATCATAGAACCTGCTTCATCTATTAAATCTATTGCTTTATCTGGCAAATATCTATCTTGAATATATCTATTAGAAAGTTTAGCAGCTGCAACTATAGCACTATCATGAATTCTTATTCCATGATGTATTTCAAACTTCTCTTTAAGTCCTCTTAAAATTGATATAGTATCTTCAACTGTTGGCTCATCAACTATAACAGGCTGAAATCTTCTTTCTAATGCTTTATCCTTTTCTATATATTCTCTATATTCATCAAATGTTGTTGCTCCAATACAATGAAGTTCTCCTCTTGCAAGTAATGGTTTTATAAGATTTCCTGCATCCATAGCTCCATCTGTTTTACCTGCACCCACGATAGTATGAATTTCATCTATAAATAGAATTATTCTTCCTTCGCTGCTTTGAACTTCCTTAAGTACAGCTTTTAATCTTTCTTCAAACTCACCTCTATATTTAGCTCCAGCAATTAATGCTCCCATATCTAGAGAAAAAATTATTCTATCTTTTAAACCTTCTGGCACGTCTCCTCTTACAATTCTTTCTGCAAGTCCTTCAATAATAGCTGTTTTACCAACACCTGGTTCACCAATTAAAACAGGATTGTTTTTTGTTCTTCTTGAAAGAATTCTGATAGTTCTTCTTATTTCATCATCTCTTCCTATTACAGGATCTAACTTATGCTTTTTAGCAAGCTCTACAAGATTTGTACCATACTTAGCTAATGCATCATAAGTTCCCTCTGGATCTTGTGTGTCAACCCTTTGATTTCCTCTTATCTGATGTAATACTTGCATAAATCTATCTTTAGTTATATTAAATGAATCTAATATTTCGCCCACATTTCCATTCTTATCAATATCCATAATTGCAAGCATTAAATGTTCAACACTTATAAATTCATCTTTAAATTTTTTTGAAATTTGTTCTGCATTTATAAGTACTTCATTTACTTTTCTTGTAATATATACTCCAGAACTATTTGCTCCTTCACCCAAAACTTTAGGCATAGTACTTAATTTAGCATTAACTTTTGATGTTACTTCTTTAGTGTTTATACCCATTTTATTTAATATATTAGGAATTAAACCATCAGTTTGTTCCATCAATGCTGCAAATAAATGAATTATTTCAATTTGTTGATGATTATATTTAACTGCAATTGCATTTGCATCACTTAATGCCTTTTGAACTCTTAATGTCATCTTATCAATATCCATATATTTAAACCTCCTTTAAGGAATATCTTTCAATATTATTTTCTTCTCTATCTATATATTAATACAAAGGTCAAAGAAAGTCAAAGGTAAAATTCGCAAAAAAAGAAGTGCATTCTGAATAATTAAAAACCATTCAGATACACTCCAAAATATTTTTTCTTTTTATATTACATTAACTTATCTTTATCCATAGCTAGAGTAAAATACTTTATAGATTCCTTATGTTCACCTAAATTATAATACATATTAGCCATATCTAAATATCTTTGTTTTCTCTGCTCTTTAGTTCCAAATTTAAATAGGGAATCCATAGAAAGATTCATATACATTTCAGCTTCACTAAATCTATTTTGACGTTGTAGAATACTTCCTTTAAAATAATAAGCTATATCTATTAATATTATATCATCAGTTTCAATCGATAAATCTAAAGCTTGATCTGTAAGTTCATAAGCTAAATCATATTCTTTATACTTATATAAAGTTTCAATAGATTCATTTAAGAATTGAACAAACTTAGCTTTATTATGTGATGGGAATATATCTATAGCTTCCATCAACTCTTTCTTAGCGATTTCATTTTTTTGTGCTGCAAAATATGCCTTACAATATTCTCCTTTAGCACTTGCTAACAATATAGGATTTCCTTTTTGCATTTCATCTGATTTAACTTTATACTCTTCAATATCATTCTTGCCTAATCTTATACCAACTAATGCATAAGCTTCAAAAACTTTTCCTTTACTTATATCATCTTTCAAGCAATCTGAATACTTTACAGCTTCACTTAACAATTCATATGCTTTTTCTTGATTTTCTGTTTTTGCATAGCATACACCTTCATTGTATGTTATCATTGCATATTCTTCTTCTCCTTCATCTGATTCAATATCTATTATTTCTCTTAACTTTTCATAATATGCAATAGCTTCATTATATTCTTTACTTTGTAATAAATACTTAGCCATATCCCCAAAATAAATTATTGTATTTCTATCTTCATTATTCTTTTGATAAAGATCATAATATTGAGAAATTATTAATTGAATCTTTTCATTTTTCTTTTCTTCTAAGTAATAACCAAATAATATATGTACTAATTCAAATGCTAATTCATAATATTTATATTCAACTGCATAATATAAATTATGTTTTATGTTTTCTTCAATATCTTCATCTTTGTTTCTACGTTCTTTAATTAAAGATAAATTTTCTACTATTTGTTCATAAACATCTTGAATAAGATATTCATAATCCAAATCAATTTTCTCAGCTATAAATTTTATAATTTCTTTATCTGCTTTTACTTTTCCATTTTCAATACAACTCATTTTTGAAATTGAAATTTTATCTTCACATAAGTCCTTTAATGTAATGCCTTTATATATTCTAGCTCTTTTAATTTTTTCTCCAGTAGATAATATCTCCATTTTTTAATCACCCATCTAACTTTAGTTTTGTAAAATTCCTTCTTGTTTAAATAAACTTACAGCTTCATCAAGAAATTCACTTGCTTTATCCATATATTTTTTATCCATAAAATATTTTCCTAACATTATTGCAAGCTCCCCTGCTCTCTTATACAAGCCTCTATCTTTAGCCAATTTATATGTCTGAATTAATATCATTTCTGCAGAATCATATTCTTCTTTTATTGTATGTATTCTATATCTAATTAAGTTATATTCAATTATTCCTTCATAGTTATCATCGCTTATTCTTGGATATACTTCTTTTAATAAAGCTTCACATTTTATTATGTTCTTAAGTTTAATATGATTCTTACACATATTTAAACTTGTTTCAACAAATAACTTATCATTATTATTTGCAACTATTTGTTTAGCTAACTTATAATGTTTAAATGATTCTTCGATTTTTTCAAAATCATAGAACATCTTACCTAAATTATTTTCAATACTTGATAAATTATTTATTTTGTTTATTTCTTCGTATATTTCTAATGTTTTATCAGAAAATTTAATTGCATTAGCTAAATCACCTTTACGACTATAATCTTCTGAAATATGTAATAAAGTTTTTGCATATTCTTTCTTATCATAAATTTGCTCAAATTTACTTTTTGCTAAATATGCATATTCTTTTGCGTTCTCACTGTCTTCTACAGCAAAATATGTTCTTGATATGTAATAGTAAATTTTGCCCAATACGTAATCATTACCAATATTATTATCAGTATATACTTTTTCAGCTTGTCTTAAATAACTACTAGCTGAATTATAGGCTTTTAATTCAAGAGTAATTTTCCCCAAATTAAGAAAAGTTTGAATTATTTCATCATAATTATCATTCTTTATGAATATCACATTTGCAGATAAGAAGAATTGTTGTGCAGCTGTTAATTCCCCTTTTAATATGTTTGTTAAACCTCTTAAATATAAAATTTTAGCTTTTCTATATTCTAGATCATACTTTTCTGCATATTTCAAAGCTTCTTGAATATACTCTTCCCCCTTAGAATAATCCTCACTTAAGATATAAGACTCCGCAACTTGTGAATAATATCTACTAATCTTTTCTGCTTGACTTTCTTCTGATTCCATAAGATATTCTACTGTTGTATTTAAACTATTAGATAAATATTCTAACAAGTCCATAGATGGATTTGATCTACCTGACTCTACTAAACTTATCTGTCCGGGAGTTATTCTATCCTTAGCTAAATCCTTTAAGGTCATATTCAATTCTTTTCTTCTTCTTTTAATCTTTTCTCCTAATGATAGAATTTCCATTATAATCCTCTTCCTTTTTTAATAATATAATTTTCCCAAGTTAAATTTCTATTTCAATAAGTAAATTATAACATAAATTTGTAAAACTAAGCAACATAATGTAATATTCTTAACAATTTTCAGTTTCATTGTTGACGCGTATTTTTATTTAATAAAAAAAGCAGAGTTTTTAAACTCTGTTTTTTTAATTAAATAATATTAATCATATTTTCATAAGAATTTTCAGCGAAATCAACTATCTTTTTCCCGGCCTTTTTAACCATTTTTTGTGTTTTTCTATCTAACTGTGGCATTACTACCATTCCCACTGCTGCGCCTACAACAACACCTGTCATTATTCCATTCAAATATTTTTTCATATTCCAAGCACCTCATCTAAAAATTTAATACTTCTTGTATTTAGAATATGTATTTAATTTGTTTATATGCTATGAAATAATTCCCAAAGCCTTTTTAGCAAGCTTATCTACCACATCATTATATTTATTCCCCGAATGTCCTTTTACTTTAACAAAGTTTATCCTTATTTTCTTCATATATTCTTGCATAATTCTATGATAATCTTGAGTCAGATGCTTATTCCTCTTCCAAGTTCCAAGAGCCCAACATTCAATTCCTTGATAATCATAAAATATCGTTACTTCTTTATAACTATTATTTGATGCATACTCTACTGCTTTTAAAGATCCCATAATCTCTCCTGCAACATTTCTTAATTCTACTGCATCTTCATCTTCTCCAACTCCATATGTTTCATATACTTCTTCTCCATTGTCTATAGCAATTAATCCATAAGAAAAATTACCTTTTTCAACAGAAAAGCTTCCATCTACATATACACTAAGACCTTGTATATCTTTATGAGAAATCTCCTCACTTTTATTCTTGACCTGAACTTTTCCTTCAGAATTAAGTTTTAAATATTCTTCTGCTTCAATCTTTGTTTTAAAACTTTTATAAACAGCCCCTTTGCATCCAATAACTTCTGCCTTGCATTCATCCCAACTTGTTAATATCTTTGGAACTCCTGATTTTCCTTTATATACTGCATAATACTTAGCCATATTTATTTACCTTTCCTACTTATAGTGTACTTAGTTCTTCTATGACATTATAAAGCTTTTCTACATTATTTGCATTAGTAAACTTTATTAAATAATCTAATGACTTATTTAAAAGCTCTAATAATTCAATACTCCCCTCCCAATTTTCTGCAATTATTTGAATTGGGACATCATTAACTATTCTATTTAAAGCAAATACAGCTATTGCTACATCATCTATTTTTCCTATAATCGGTATATTATCTGGTATAAAATCTACCGGAAATGTTATACACGCCACCGCTGCTGATAAATATAGTTTTGTTTTTAATGCAACCCTTTTATCTTTTATAAGCCTAAAAATAAGAGCTACTATATCAGGAATAATAAATATAAGATTCTTCACGTTTTTTAAGCTTTCTGGTATCCTTTTTTCAATCTTATTTCTTCCTACAGTATAACAATCCTTAACTTTATCAATAGGATACTCAATAGAATCTTTAAATGCTTTTTCATTTTCCTGTTCTTTTTGAACATCATTCTTTATAAGATTGCCCAAAATAGAAATTTCTAATTCTTCTATTTCAGCATGAATAATATTATTCCTTATATATAAATTTGATGGTTTTAAATCCACATAAGGGATATCTAATAAAATCTTTTGCAAATCAATAGATACTCTATCTTTATTAACTGTAATTCCTTTTACTTTTAAAAATTGTATAGCTTTCTTTAAAGCAAAGTTCTTGGCAAATCTAAAAATACCGAACTTTGATAATTTTAACTTGGAAAATCTTGCATTAATAATTCCATCAATTACTCCTTCTAATGTAATGATGCCTGTGAAATCAAAAGATACACCTTTTTTAAAGCTTCCTCCAATTTCAATTTCACTACCATATATATCTATTTTATTTATGTTAAGTCCATCAACCTTTACAAATTCATTTATAATACTTAAAACATCATTACTTGTCAATTGAGCTTGTATATTTGAAATTTTCATGCTTTATCCCCCATTATAATAACTAACTATATTGTAACGCTATTCTTTATTATTGTAAAATAAAAATAACTTATATATATTATACAAAGATATACTTTGTGAAGAATAAAATAAACTTATTTACAAGTATAGTTATTTTTTATTAAGTTACTTGCTGCTGATACAATCTCTTCTTGTTTTGCTGCATTTTCCTCTAATACACTTGATATTTTATCTATTGCATCGCGTACCTCTAAATTTTTATTATTTAAATCATCAGCAACATTAGATATTTCCTGAATCATTTTAATCATTTCTTTTTGATCATCAACAGTAGACTTAGCAACTTTGTTACTCATATCAGCTAATTTTTTTACCTCTGAAGCAACTACAACGAATCCTTTTCCTGCTTCTCCTGCTCTTGCAGCTTCTATTGATGCATTTAAAGATAACATATTTGTTTGAGATGATATATTCACAATTTCCTTTGAACTATCAACAAATTTATTAACTTTACTTTTCATAATATCTACCTTTTTATGCAAGTCCTTAGCTGTATCTGATACATCATTTATACTTTTTTCTATCTTTTCTACTTCTGTTATATTCTCAGTTCCCCCTGTTGCAATTTCTTCTACCGAAATTGTTATGTCTTTCACGCTATTCTCAAGAAATAATGAATATTCTTCTTTTTGCTTATTAATTTTCTTAATTTCATTCATTGCCTCTTCAACTTGCACATTTTTTTCATGCAAAATTTTCTTTTCCTTATTGATCAAACTTTTATTATAATCCATACAATTTTCTTTAATATTCAAATTATTATGAATAGCATATACCATTTTACTACAAGTACTATAGCCACAAGCTGAACAATTTAAATTTTTGCTTTCATCTGTCACCTTCAACATATCTGCAAATATTAATTTTTCTTCTTCTTCTCCAACATCCGTTAAATTGTCAATAAATTTATTAGTATATTTTCTAGTAAAACTAGATAATTTTAATTTTTTATCATATTTCTTATACAGCTTGTCTATTTCTTTTGTAGCACTTTTTAATTTCATACTATTATACAGTTGATCAGCATCATCAATATTAATATCTTTATTTTTTATAGCACTACCTTTGTTGCATCCAAATTCACAATTTAAAGCATCAACAATATCTGGAACTTTCTTATTATTTTTTATTCTATATAAATACTCATCTAAATAATCATATACCTTATCCTGACCTTCAATTTGTCTCACCCATATTGAGTTATTAACTATTTCAATATTTTCTTTTAATCCTCCTGGTCTTGAAAAAAGAAATCCATATACACTCTTTTCATTAAAATCTTCTTCATCATAAGAATCTATTTCTATACCTTGTTTTTCTATATATCTTTCTAATTTTTCAAAAGTAACATTATACTTAACATAACCATTTGTATTAACATCTTCTATTTCATCTTTTTTAGCTATGCATGGTGATAAGAAAGCAAAATCAGAAGTTTCTCCCAAATAATCTTTGTAAAAAATAGCGGCACATAACAAAGGACTATGTATTGGTATTAGATTTTCTATTACCTCTGGTTTATTTCTTTCTATATAATTAACTATTGAAGGACACGGCTGTGATATATAACTTCCATTATTTTCTTGCAAAAATTTCATATACGCCCATGTTGTAATATCAGCACCTACAGACACATCATAAAATACCTTTACACCTAAAGATTTTAAATACCCAAATAACTTTTTATATTTTTTAAAGTTAACTCTTATAGCTGGAGCTGATAAAACAGAAATTGACTTACCCATTTTTAAATCTCGAAAAAATAATTCAGTATCATCAATAAAATCTCGAGCTTTGTGTTCGCATACATCTATACATTTACCACAATGAATACATTTATCTGTATTTATTTTAACTTTATTAATACCGTTAGATGTATATGCTATATTTGCATCAATAATAGGACATGTTCTTATACATTGATTACATCCAACACAATTCTCTTCTTTTGTGAATATAAGCTTTTCATTCCCCATCAAGTACCACTCCTATATTCTTTTTACATTTTTTGAATTGATAGACTTTTAATACATATTTTACCTCAAAATCTCATAAAAAACCACCAATTAAATATAATCGGCGGTTTTACTTAAATAAATCTTATTCTGCAACTATAGAAGAAATACTTTCTACTGCCTCTTTTAATATTTCGCTTTTTTCATTAACTAAATCAGCTATTTTATAAATGTCTTCTATCATTTTTAACATTTCTTTTTGATCTTTAACTGTTGATTCTGCAACTTTACTACTCATATCTGATAGTTTTTTAACTTCTGTTGCAACTACTGCAAATCCTTTACCTGCTTCTCCTGCTCTAGCTGCTTCTATTGATGCATTTAGAGATAACATATTAGTTTGTGATGCTATTCCTACTATTTCTTTAGAAGAATTTTGTAAATTATTTGCTTTTTCTTTTATTCCATCAACCTTTTTGTATAAATCTGCTGCCATTTCTGCTATACTAGCAACTTCTTTGGTAATTTTTTCAGCCTCTTTATTTATTAATTTATTATCTTCCACCTTTTTTTCTCCTCTCTTTTCTCTGATAATGTGTCTTATTATTTACACCTTCCCATTTAAATATCCACCTTTATTATCGAATATAATATACAAAACATAAGCAAATAATCAAATTTTTATTTATAATTATTTAACTTTTTTTACAAAAAGTACTTGAAATTTTAATTTATATGACAAAAAATAAAAGCGTATTAATATTTCGATGAAAGGATGATTTACAAATGAACATTATACCCTTTTTCACAATGTACTTTTTTGTTTATAAAACCATTACTAGTACTTGTGATTCTGATCTAGTACTATTCAAAACCTTATCTAGTTTATGCTTTTTAGTATGTGCTTTACTAAGTTATACAAAATGCAAAATAAACAAAAAATATTCACTAATAATAATTGTAGGTTTATTTTTTGGGTTAATGGGAGATGTCTTTTTAGCTCCGCCTTATACAGAAACCAGATTTACTATTGGGACATCTTCCTTTGCTATAGGTCATATTTTTTTCGCCACAGCATTTTTAACTTTAACATCTATTAAATTCAAAGACTTTATTCTAACAGGAATAATTTCTAGTTGCATTATATTCTTCATTACACATAACAGCAATTTTAACTTAGGCTCAAGGTTCCCTATTGTCTTTGTCTATTGTATTATAATTTCATTCATGTTTTCAAAATCACTAGGCATTTTTAAATTTAAAAATGTAAATCGCTCATTTTGTTATTTAACAACATTAGGAGCATTTCTTTTTCTAATTTCAGATATCGTATTAACTTTCAAACTATTTACGCCAAATCCTTCTCATTATTTTGGCATTATAAATCTTACTCTTTATTACTCTGCTCAAGGCTTAATAGCTTTAAGCTTATCTAATACTGATTTATCGTCTTCTAAGACAAGCTATTGCACTAGCAATAATTAGAGTAAATATAATTATTGCAACTGCTAACGACATAAGTACTATACATATAAGATTATAGTTATATAAAATTTTTTCGATAATACATATATTCATATTGGTTGACTTAATATAAAATGCAAATATCATATTAATTATTAATAATGCGATTGCTCCAAAAGAACTATTTTTTATATCAGCTCTGCTAAGAGACATATGTGAACATATTGAAACTGCTAATATTACAAATATCCAAAACTTATAATTTGTGAAATTAGCAGTTGAAAATATTCTAATAAAAACTGATTTAAAATTTAAATCATCAATAGTTAAAATTGCATTGAACGTATCTGGTATTAAATATTTACTTAAAAGAATGGTTACTACACTTCCTACTATTAATGGACCTATTCCAATAAAGAAGTCTCCCACTCTTTGATATATACTATTAGTTCTCCCATGCTTTACATAACCTAATACGCCACCTTTTTTTACTGCTGATGGAATAAACCATTTAACTTCTGTAACCTTATGGCAAAATATCTTACACATTATATAATGACCGAATTCATGTATTGGAGTACCAATTAAAGAAGTTATATATAAAGCTGGTATGCCAAAAGCTCTATATATAGCTTGTCTGCTTAACTTGTTTAGTTCTTCAATAACAATTCCAAAAACTATAAATACGCCTATAATTCCTATTGTTAAAACTAATCCTAGTTTTATAACTTCCATCGTTTTTTAACCTTCTTTCTTTAATTATTCATTAATATTATAGTACATATTTATGTTAAATTTATAATATTATATCGCTTCTACTACATTTTTTAACCACTTGCCTGTTTTAAGTCTCCTACTTTGAAATATTGCTTTTATAATATCTTCACTAGCTATTAACATAAATACTACTTCTACAGAAAATTTAAAAATTGTAGCTCCTATAAATGATAATGGTACTGAATAGAACCAAATTGTACATCCTTGAAGTGCCATGGCATAAGTAGTATCTCCACCTCCTCTAAATACTCCAACAATCATAACCATATTGTAAGATCTTAATGTAAAAAATACTGCCATAATCCTTAACACATTAATTACACTTTGAGCAGTTTCTTCTGTAACGCAAAAAGGTTTTATCACCATTGGAGCTGTAATCCATACTACAATTCCTAAAATAAGACCAGATAGAATTGATAATTGAGCAATTTTATTTGAATAATCAAGAGCTCTTTCTTCATCTCCTGCTCCTATGTTATTTCCTATTATTATAGAAGCTGCATTTGCCATTCCTGATAAAAATACAAGAAACATATTATTTAAAGTATTAGCTATTTGCATAGTTGCTACAGCTTGTGTTCCAATTTTTGAATAAGCCACAGCATAAGTGCTAAGTCCTATAGACCAAATCAATTCATTTAATATAACCGACCATGATGTAGTGAAATAAGTTTTTACTGTTTCTATATTGAAATTTGTCATTTCTTTTATTTTAGCTGATACTATATTTTTTCTTAAATAAACACTTAAAAATATAAACATCATTTCTATAAATCTTGCTATAGTTGTAGCTACTGCTGCCCCATTTGCTCCTAATTCAGGCACACCAAATTTTCCAAAGATAAATATCCAATTTAAAAATGCATTAGATAAAACTCCAAGCAGACTTCCATACATAGGTAACTTTACTTGTCCTGTACTTCTTAATGCTGAAGAATATCCTTGAGTAAAATTGACAAATAAACAACTTATAGCTACTATTCTTAAATAAGATGCTCCTGAATTAATCACTTCTATATCATTTGAAAATATCCTCATAATTAATTGTGGAAATATTCCTGCTAATATCGCAAAAAAAGAAGATGCTATAAATCCTATTGTTAAATCAATACCTAAAAACGCCTTTATTTTATTAAGATTTTTCTTTCCCCAAAACTGAGACATAAATATTCCCACACCTGAGTTTATTCCAAAAATACATAAAGAGAAAATAAATATATACTGATTAGCAAGTCCTACAGATGCAATTGCTGTTTCTCCAAGTCTGCCTACCATAACATTATCTATTAAATTTAATGATGTTGTAATAAAACTTTGAATGATAATTGGTAACGCTAACGTAAATATTGTTTTTAAAAATTTTTTGTCTTGTAGTGCTTTTTTCACTTTTTATCCTCCTTGTCAATTTAAACGCAAAAAAAGAGAAGCATGTGTAGTAACGCCGCCCATCTGCTTCTCTTTATCACGATTATTTTATTATCTAATTTTATATGGCTAGGGTAGCGGGATTTGAACCCACGAATGTCAGAGTCAGAATCTGATGCCTTACCGCTTGGCTATACCCCATCAAATAAATAACATATTTTATTATAGCAGATTTTATCAAATTGTCTAGGGTTTTTCCCCATTTTTTGTGCCATTTTTGGTAATTCAAACATATATTTATATTAAAGTCTAAAAGAACTATAAAATTTTTATTATGAGGATGATAAATAATGAAGAATAATTACTATGAAAAGAATAACTATGAAGAATTTTATACAGACTTCACAAATCGCAAAAAAACTCACACACATGATTGTTATGAAGATGAAATCACTGATGAAAACTATGATACATCAGATGTATGTAACAATACTGCAAACACTGAGAGAAGACCTATTCGCAGATGTGACGAAGAAACTATAGAAAAAGAAATTAATAATTTATTTAAATTTATTCTAAATGCATTGTGCAATACAGAAGAAGATATTGATGTAATATCAAAAGCATTTGTAAAACTAGCTAAACTTTTAATTGAAGATACTTGCTTAGAATTTAATGAAGAACAATTAGTATGCTGTGTAGCACAAGATCTTCAAGCTTTACAAGTTCTTATTGATAAGACTATTAAAGATGTAAAATGCTTAAAGAAAAATATATAATATTAACATCTAACTCTTGAGATAGTTATTCATTTAATATATCACCATCAATACCTCTATAGCAGGTATTGATGGACCTCATAATTAATAATTATTATACTTAAAAAGGTAGAAGCCGTAAAACTTCTACCTTTTTTGATAATTAAAACTATCTGTTATTTCTTTGAGCCTTTTTAGCTCTTCTACAATCTGGGCATCTCTTTGGTTCGTTTTCAAATCCTTTTTCTTTGTAGAATTCTTGTTCTCCTACAGTGAAAACAAATTCTTTGCCACAATCAACACATACTATAGTCTTATCTTCCATTTTAAATCCTCCATGTTTAAAGACTTTTAGAATAAAATGAATCCTTAAACGGAGAACATTATTATCTATTTAAATCTTTAATTTATATTTGTATTTTTACTTTTTAATAATAACATAATTTTCTATTAAAAGCAATTGAAAGCAACTTTAATTTGCTTTGTTTTTTATTCTTGTCTTATTTCAACCACATCATATCCTTCATCTTCTACAGCATTTTTTAATACATCGTCACTTACTTCTGTTTCAACAATTGCTAAATTGTCATCTAAACTTACAACAACATTTTGTACTCCTTCTATTGCCTCTAGAGCCTCTTTTACATGAGCCACACAATGCATACAACTCATTCCTTCAATTGATAATACTTTTTTCATATTAATTTTCCTCCTTTTTTATGCTTTAAACCTTTTTAATCTCAAAGCATTAAGTAATACTGATACTGAACTAAAGCTCATAGTAGCACCAGCTATCATAGGATTTAGTAGTGGTCCTCCAAAAACATGAAGCACTCCCATAGCAATTGGAATACCTAAAATGTTGTATCCAAAAGCCCATCCCAAATTTTCTTTTATATTCTTAATAGTTGCCTTACTTAGCTTAATAGCTGTTACAACATCTAAAAGATCACTTTTCATTAAAACTATATCTGCAGATTCTATTGCCACATC
>SVCK01000107.1 GCA_015058375.1 Clostridium sp. | reverse complement strand
GGTAGTCTTCCGTCCTGAAAGATAATCCTTAACCGCTTGTATTTTATCTTCAACTGAATATTTAAATTTTCTTCCCATAAAAAAATACCTCCAAAGTAGAGTTTGGTTATTTACCATGTCTACTTTAGAGGTATCATATCAATATATTGATACATCTTATATAAATATTATTCAGTTTTTGGGCTAGAAGTTTCGGTTTTAGAATCTTCAGTTTTGGAATTTTCAGTTTTAGTATTTGAATCCTCATTAGAACTAGAATCATCAATACGTTCTTCTGGATTTGAGTTAGATATGTTTTTCTTAGTTGAAAAATTCATTTCATCAACTATATCGTCCATAAAGTAATGGATAAAAGTGAAAAATATAAAGATATTTTTTTCGCTATCAAATGTTTCTTTGACTTTAGAAAATTGATCTTTTTTCCTAGAGTACGTAATTGTTTTTGAAAATATAGGAGCGAGTCCTGAATTCTCTGGAGATAGTAAATTTGGCATTCTAAAATAACTTTCGTCTAGCATATCAGCTGAATGTAAAGAAAGTCCTCTGTAGCGTTCACTTTCATCAAGGGTTGGAGCTTCGGGCCAGCTTAATATTAATCCAGACGAAATGAAATATTTTCTATATAAATTAGAAAGCATATTTTTATATTCAAATACATTATCAGCCTCTTTGGAGTGTATTAATAATGCTAAAAAATATAAACAAATTTCGGTAGAAGTGTATTTGAATTCTTTTTTGTCAGTTAGTTTTAAAAATATTCCGGCAGAATCGTCGTATAAATTTTCAAGTTTGCTATATATTTCATTGCTTTTTTCCTTAAATGTTATTATATTAGTATTTTTGTATGAATCATTTAGACATATAGCCAAAAGGGCACAATTTTTTAAATCATCAACATAATAATCTTTCTCATCGAATTTGTTTATAATATAATCACTTAAATCAATTATTATAGATTTGGCATCAGCTTCATTTGAGAATTTGTAGAATATATTAAAAGAAAAAAGAATCTTACAAGCATCGTCAAATGAAGAATTATAAAGAGCTTCTTTAAAATTGGTGAACATTGTAAGGATTTCTAATGCAAAATCTTTATATTCAATTGCTGAAGAATCTTTTGAATTGTTGAAGTAATAAAGATAGTAAGCACACATCATGAAAGCTTGATCTGCAAAACTAAGTTTTTTATCTCTGTTAATTAAATTAAAGCTTTTAGATCCGTTTTCAGATATATTTTTCTTTTCAACAAATACTCCTTCAGGATTTCTTAAGTTTTCGTAATAAAAATCGAGTTGTTCTTTTGCAAGAGTATTATAAGCATCTTTTAAAGAATCAACATTTCTATTATCTTTTGAATAATTAGAATAATAATTTGATAATTCTAATAAACACATTGTCATTAATGCGTTTGTTGTTGGAGCTATATCTTTTTTGAAAGAAGACTCATCAAAACTTTTAGAATTCTTGCTATGAATAAAATATGGAGAAGATTTCCTGTATAGGCATATTAGTGGAGAAAATTTATCTAATATGCTAATATTATCATTATGATGAGAGCTTCTTTTTGAGCTTCTGTGAGAATATTGAATTCCACATTTAGAATTAAGTACTATAGTTTTTAGAGCTTCTCTAGAAAGATAAAAAAGCTGTCCTTCAATATCGGAGGCCGCTAAACGATTCATTCTAAAAAAAGGTCCAATATATTTCAATGCATTCACCTCATATTTATCATTCTTATTAATTAATATGAGATATGTTCATAAAAAGTGCATAAAATATATAGAAGGATTTTATTAAAAATATAAAATAAGGTGGGTTTGATGTTATGAGGAGAGATGGAAGGAGAAAAGAACAGCTTAGAAATATAAAAATAATAAGACATTATACAAAATATGCAGAAGGATCTGTATTTATAGAGGTTGGAGATACTAAAGTACTTTGTAATGTATCAGTAGATGAGAAGGCACCTCCATTTTTGAAAGGTACAGGAAGTGGATGGATTACAGCTGAATATAATATGCTTCCAAGGTCTACAGGAACAAGAAAGATAAGAGATGTTACTAGATTAAAGGTAGATGGTAGATCTATGGAGATACAAAGGTTGATTGGAAGAGCTTTAAGGTCTGTTGTAGATTTAAAGGCCTTAGGGGAAAGAACTTTATGGGTTGATTGTGATGTTATTCAAGCAGATGGAGGAACAAGGACTACAGCAATATCTGGAGCATTTGTTGCTTTGGTAGATGCTGTGAACAAACTTCATAAAGTAAAACCTTTTAAAATATATCCAATAAGAAATTTTGTTGCAGCTACAAGTGTAGGTATTGTTGAAGATGAAATTTTATTAGATTTATGCTATGAAGAAGACTCCAAGGCAAAAGTAGATATGAATTTAGTAATTACAAATGAAGGAAGATTTGTAGAAATACAAGGTACTGGTGAGGAAAATACTTTTAGCAAGGATGAACTTGATAAGTTATTAGAATTAGGTGAAAGAGGAATAAAACATATGATTCAAGTGCAAAAAGAAGCTTTGAAAATGGATGCACTTTGGATAGGAACTGGAGGAAATAATTAATAATGAAAAAGATAATACTAGCAAGTAATAATCAACATAAAATAGGAGAAATAAGAAGTATACTAAAAGACTTGGATTTTGATATAAAATCGTTAAAAGATGAAGAAATAGATATAGAAGTAGAAGAGGATGGAGAAACATTTGAAGAAAATTCTATGAAAAAAGCTAAAGAAATAGCTGCTTATTTAAAGAAGAAAGGACAGAAGGATTTTATAGTATTAGCAGATGATTCTGGACTTGAAGTAGATTATTTGAATGGCAAACCAGGAATATATTCAGCTAGATATGCAGGAGAACATGGAAATGATGAGGCTAATAATAGTAAATTATTAGAAGAGTTGAAAGGAGTTCCGTTTTCTAAAAGAACAGCAAGATTTGTATGTGTAATAGCATTGATTGATAATAAAGATAATTATATATCGATAAGAGGGGAAGTTGATGGAGTTATTAAAGAGGAACTTTCAGGAGAAAAAGGATTTGGTTATGATCCATTATTTTATTATGAACCACTAAAAAAGACATTTAGTGAAATGTCTGGAGAAGAAAAAAACAAAGTTAGCCATAGAGGAGAAGCATTAAAAAAATTAAAGGAACAATTGAAAAAATATAGATAAAGGTGATAGTGTTTTGAAAATTGCAGTTGTGAGTGATACGCATAGAATAAATAAGTATATTGATATAGCAAAAAAATATATAAAAGAATGTGATGTTGTTATTCATTTGGGAGACAATATAGAAGATGTAGACAGATTGACAGAAGGTTTCAAAGGTTTAGTGTATTCTGTAAAAGGGAATTGTGATTTTTCTTCGAAATATCCTTCAGAACAAGTGGTGGATGTAGAAGGGAAAAAGATATTTATAACTCATGGACATAATTATGGAGTCAAATATTCTATGAATAATATATATTATAGAGCAAAGGAATTAGAAGTTGATATAGCTTTATTTGGACACACGCATGAATCGTTAATTATAGAAGAAGATGGAGTTGTTTTAATGAATCCAGGAAGTATATCATTGCCAAGAAATAGTTTTAGAAGTATAGGGTATATAGAAATTGGAGAAAAAGTTGATTTATATTTAAAAAAAATAGACGAATAGCAATAAAATTGCTTAAGTTAATGGCTGATATACGCAATTAAATGCAATTATCTTTGTTATTCTCTCTTTTTCGAGCAAGTTAAAAAAAGTTTAAAAAAAGTATTGACGTAATGGCAAAGTTACTGTAAAATAATCTTTGTCGCTGCGAGGTAAGCAGTTGATGAAGCGGGGTGTGGCGCAGATGGTAGCGCGCATGGTTTGGGACCATGAGGTCGCAGGTTCGAGACCTGTCACCCCGACCATTATGCGGGTATCGTATATCGGTAATACTCCAGCCTTCCAAGCTGGAAAGGTGTGTTCGATTCCCACTACCCGCTCCACTATAAGAAAGAATTTTTTAAAAGGTCTTGACAAAGTGATTTGGATAGAATAAAATAAAATTCGTTCTTAGGAATAAGCGTGTT
>SVCK01000106.1 GCA_015058375.1 Clostridium sp. | reverse complement strand
TTTCATAAACATCCGCTATTTTCTTTTCTCTAAAATTATGCTCATTCTGTCTCATAAAGCTTGTAGGACTTTGCATATTATCCTTAGCTTTACCTATCTTACCCATTATTTCTTGTAGGGTTATATCTTTATCATTTATATTTAAAGACTTCATACACTCTTTTATAAGAGTCTTTTGATCTGAAGTATCATAAATTGTAAAATTCTTTTTATATCCTATTTTATCTATTTCTCTTCTAAGTATCTTTACACAAGTAGAGTGGAAGGTTGATATCCACATATCTTCTGCTCTTTCCCCTATTAAAGCTTTAACTCTGTCCTTCATTTCTTTAGCTGCTTTATTAGTAAAAGTTATAGCTAAAATCTTATAAGGAGGGATTTCTAAATCCTCTATCATATGAGCCATTCTATATGTTAAAACTCTTGTTTTTCCAGAACCTGCTCCCGCAAGAATTAATAGTTGACCATCAATAGTCGTAGCACCTTCATACTGTTCTTTATTTAATAACGATTTTAACTCCAAATTACATCCTCCTTTCTAAATTACTAAAACATTATATCACACTAAATTTTAATTAATTAAAATAGCCAAAAAATAATTAAAATCAATTTTATCATTAAAGCATCTATTATTTTTATTCTTGTCATTTCAAATAAAAATATAATAAAATCAAATAGTTTCTTCACATTTTTATATGTTTTACCACTATTTTAACATAGCAAATATATTTATTCATATTATTATTTGTGATAGTATAAATGCTATAAAAAGATTAAATAGATGGAGTAAAAGAAATATGAAGAAAAAGTTTATATTTTTATTAACTAACGTTTTACTATTTCTCATATTAGGAGGATGTGCAAAATCTATTAGCTATGATGAAGTAAAAGATTATTCTGATTCAATAGTAAACTCATTATTATGTTCAATTAATAATCTTGATTATAATACTTTCTCATCATTTTTAAGTAATGAGCTAAACGAATCTTATACTTTATCAGTATTTCAAAAAGAATGCACTAACATAATCAACAAAGAAGGTACATTTGAATATGCTGAATTTTATGCTGGAGAAGAAAGAAATGGCTATATATCTCTTATATACCATATAAAATTCTCTAATAAAGATGAAACAACTCCTATATCAATTACTTTTAAAAAAACTGATTCAAATCACAAAATTCAACAACTTTATTTTGATTCAGATTTATTAAAAAACTAAAGATAAGATAAAAAATTAACTTAAGGAGAAAATGAGATGAATAATTCTTATATATATATAGTTTTTTCGAAAACAAACACTCTAATTTCTCGCTCAATAGGTGCTGTAACAAAAAGTGATTATACACATGTAGCCTTAAGTCTTGATACTAATTTTGATAATATGTATACATTCGGAAGACTAAACCCTAATAATCCTTTTTTTGCAGGTCTTACTGTTGAAAATCTTCATACTGGAGTTTATCAAAGAACACCTTATTGTAAAAGCATGATATATAAGATAGCTGTTTCTGATAATCAACTAAAGATTTTAAAACACGAATTAGATAAGTACTATTCTGCAAAACAAAAATATCGTTATAACTTTCTAGGACTTTTTGCAGTATTAATAGACAAGCCATGGAAAAGACAAAATCACTATTTCTGTTCTGAATTTGTTTCAGAATTACTAGCTTCTAGTAATATTTGGCATAGTCCTAAAGTTCATGAACTTACAAGGCCTTCAGATTTAGTGTATATTAATGACAAAGAAATTTTCTTTAAAGGATATGCATCGGATTTCAGTTCTAAAAACAAAAAACTTTCCTAAAATTGAAGCATATATAATTTTTTTGTTACTAAAAATTATATATGCTTTATTTTTTTCTAATATTGCTTTAAAATTAAAAGTAAATGTAATTATTAAAGAGACTCATAGGAGAGGATGAATAATATGGCAAGCGAAACAAACTCATCTAATTTTATTAGAAATATAATTGTTGATGATTTAGAAAATGGTAAAGTTAAACAAATAGTTACTCGTTTTCCACCAGAACCTAATGGATATTTACATATAGGCCATGCAAAATCAATATGCTTAAACTTTTCTGTTGCAGATGAATTTAACGGAAAAACAAATTTAAGATTTGATGATACAAACCCAGTAAAAGAAGATACAGAATATGTTGAATCTATCAAGGAAGATGTTAAGTGGTTAGGATTTGAATGGGATAACTTATTCTTTGCATCAAACTATTTTGACACAATGTATGAAAAAGCTATTCTTTTAATAAAAAAAGGTAAAGCTTATGTATGCGATTTAACAGGAGATGAAATAAAAGAATATAGAGGTACACTAACTACTCCTGGTAAAGAAAGTCCTTATAGAAATAGAAGCATAGAAGAAAATCTAGATCTTTTCGATAGAATGAGAAAAGGTGAATTTGCAGATGGAGAAAAAGTTTTAAGAGCTAAAATAGATATGGCTTCTCCTAACATGAACATGAGAGATCCAATTATCTATAGAATTTCACACACAGAACATCACAATACAGGTAATAAGTGGTGCATCTATCCAATGTATGACTTTGCACACCCAATCGAAGATGCTATTGAAGGTATAACTCACTCAATCTGTACTCTTGAATTTGCAGATCATAGACCTTTATATGACTGGGTTGTTTCTGAATGTGAATTTGAATCACAACCTCATCAATATGAATTTGCAAGACTTAACATAACTAACACAGTTATGAGTAAAAGAAAGTTAAAAGCATTAGTTGATAACAATATAGTTGATGGATGGGATGATCCTAGAATGCCAACTATTGCTGGTCTTAGAAGAAAAGGATATACTCCTGAAGCTGTAAGAAAGTTTTGTAAAGAAATTGGTGTGGCTAAGGCTGCTTCTACTGTAGATGAGCAAATGCTAGAATACTTTATAAGAGAAGACTTAGATCCAAAAGCAGCTAGAGCTATGGCTGTAATTAATCCTTTAAAAGTAGTTATTACTAACTACCCTGAAGGACAATCAGAAATGTGTGAAATTGAAAACAATCCAAAAAATCCTGATGCTGGTTCTAGAATGGTTGAATTTTCAAGAGAAATCTATGTTGAAAGAGAAGACTTCATGGAAGTACCAGTTAAAAAGTATTTTAGACTATTCCCTGGAAACGAAGTAAGACTTAAAGGTGCTTATTTCATAACTTGTAATGAAGTTATTAAAGACGAAAACGGAGAAGTTATCGAACTTCACTGTACTTATGATCCAGAAACAAAGAGTGGTTCAGGATTTACAGGAAGAAAAGTTAAAGGAACAATTCACTGGGTTAATGCAAAAACTGCAATACCTGCTGAATTTAAATTATATGAACCTTTAATATTAGATGACTTAGAAGAAAATCAAGGTAAAGATTTCTTAGATCAAATAAACCCTAATTCTTTAACTGTATGCAACGGATTTGTAGAACCATCAGTTAAAGATGCTAAAGCTCATGATAAATATCAATTATTTAGACATGGTTACTTTAATGTAGATCCAAAGGATACTACTAAAGATCATTTAGTATTTAATAGAATTGTTTCTCTAAAGAGTTCATTTAAAATAAACAAATAATACCAAAAATAAGAGCTTCTTAACATGAAGTTCTTATTTTTTTGCCTCAAAATGACATATAGTCATTTATTTATTATTAATTATATGTTATTATATTCATGTAATTACATTATATATATCAAATAGCAAATATATACTTATTTACGTGTTATTACAAAAACATACAAATTATATTTATACATAAGGAGAGATTTAAATGAAAAAGAGAATTATTTTATCAACAGTTGCCTTATTAGCATTCAATGCAGTTGCTACTATTTTACCTAATGCAAATTTAATTAGCACAACACCTAATATAGCGTATGCTCAAGAAATTCCAGACAATTATTATACTGACGAGCAAGGTACATTCAGAGTTATGGTTAGAACAACTAAAAATAAAGTAGATATAAAGGCAAACCCATTTCCTTGGGCAAAAAGCTATCTTACTGTTGGAAAAGATGAATTATTTAATTACAGAGGAAATAATTACGGATATTATCTAGTTGCAAGAGGAAAAGACTTTGGAAATGATAAAGGAAACTATACAGGATATATAGCAAATCGTAATGCTGAAGTTGTAAAACTTTATACTGATGGAAGAATTGTTGTAAAATAACAAAAATGCTATTACACAAGTAAAATTAATTCTTGTGTAATAGCACATTTCATATTATTTTATAAACTTTTCAAATCTATTTCTAGTTTTTTCTTCACCCATAATTTGCATTATAGTATAAAGATCTGGAGTATTTGCTCTATGTGAAAGTGCAGCTCTTACAGCACCAGCCACATCTGAAATCATTCCCTTATATGCTTCTTTGTTTGCCTTATATTCTTTTCTATTAGCACAATATCCAAGCTTAGTTCCAATTTCTTTTAACTCATCAAACCAAGCTTCTTGGCTTCCTATATCAAATGTAAATTCTTTAGCATACACTTCTATTATTTCTTTAGCTGCTTCTAAAGTTAAAGTTTTTGGTAATTCTATGTTCTCTTCTGTTTCCTTATCAAATAATTCATCAAAGAAGTAGAATATCTTTTCTCTTACTTCATCCCATTTAGCAAAGTCTTTTCTTGGTTTTGGACCTTCTTTATCAATATTAAATATTTGCTTAGACATATCTTCATTTGAAGTAACTAACTCAAACATTTCTTTATCAAATTTTTCAGCCCATGTTGTATATAAATCATAAACTTTATCAAATTTGAACTTACAAATAACATCTTTACTTACATCATTTAATTTTACTATATCAAATAATGCTCCACTCTTACTCATTTTTTCAAGAGCTACAGGGAATTCATGATAATCTACATTTGGATTTTCTGTTCTCCAATCTTCATAGCTTGAATTTATAATATTTAGAAGATATTCAACAACTGATTCTACTGGATAACCAGCTTCTGTATAATAAGAAACAGCAGCTTCTGCATCTTTTCTCTTAGATAACTTTCTCTTAGAACCATTATCATTCTTCATAACTGTTGGTATGTGAGCATACTTAGGTCTTTCAAAACCTAATACATCAAATAATTGAACATGTATTGGAAGTGATGATAACCATTCTTCTCCTCTTATTACATGTGTAGTATGCATTAAAGCATCATCTATAGCATGTGCGAAGTGATATGTTGGAAGACCATCAGACTTAATTATAACTATATCTTGATCATTTTCAGGGAATGATATATCTCCCTTTATTAAATCATGAAATTCTATTCTATTAGCTATATTTCCAGGTGACTTCAATCTTACTATGTAACTTTCACCATTTTCAATTCTCTTAATAGCTTCTTCAGCATCTAACTTTCTACATACGGCATATTCACCATGATATCCTGGAGTAACCTTCTCAGCCATTTGTTTTTCTCTTACTGCATTTAATTCATCAGCTGTACAGAAACAAGGATAAGCTAATCCTTTTCTAACTAAATCCTTAGCAAAAGTCGCATATATTTCTTTTCTTAAACTTTGTTTATATGGTCCATAGTTTCCTATTTCAGTATCTTCTCCTGTCATTCCTTCATTGAATTGCATTCCAAAGTTATTCATAGTAGCTATAGTATCAGCTATAGCACCTTCTACTTCTCTTTTTTGATCTGTATCTTCTATTCTTAAGAAGAAAACTCCATCACTTTGACTAGCTAATCTTTCATTGATTAAAGCTGCAAATACTCCACCTATATGTTGGAATCCAGTTGGACTTGGAGCATATCTTGTTACTACTGCTCCTTCTTTTAATTCTCTCTTAGGATACTTTGCTAAATAATATTCTGGTGTTTTCTCTATATTAGGAAACAGAATATCTGCTAATTTTTCTAAACTCATCTTAGTCTCACCTTTCTACATACATAAATTTAGTAAAAAAAAATCTCTCATCCTAAAATTTAATATAGGACGAAAGAATATTACCTCCGTGGTACCACCTAATTTGAATGATTTCTCATTCCACTCATTTCTTTTTAAGGGTAGAACACCCGTCAAAAACAGCTCCAAAGCTTCTTTCTATAAATAAGTTTACCAGGCTTTCAGCAAATACCCGCGCTCTCTAAAAAACTTAATTTATATACTCTTCTTTTTCATCGCCTTTATAATATTCTATTACACATGGTTATTATAATATTTTATAATATTATTGTAAACATATGATTTTTTTATCTCATATTTTTATTTTTATGATTTTTATCTTTCTTTTTTCTGTCAATTCAATTACTATTCTTCAATCTCAAATTCATTGACTTAATTATACTAAAATACCTGTTAATTCTAAGTTATTTTAACAAAATAATAAAGTGTGACAATTTCAGCATTAAAATTATTACAAAAAATCCTTTTATCATTGTCATTTTAGCAAAAAATATTAATTGTATTTTACAAAATAAAAAAAGCGTAACCCTTGGGGCTAGGTTACGCCTTAGCAATAAGCAATAAATAAAAAGGGGGCTATTTATTCCTTTTATTTATCCTTGCATATGTATTATATGTTATTACACGCAAAAATGCAAGACATTTTATTAAAAAAATCTTTTTTATATGATGTTATGAATATTATTCCTTCATTTTTATGTATCATTCGTTAATTCGACTTTAATATTCCTAATTCATATTCTGTAAGTTCTCGATATTCGCCCTCTTCTAAATCATCATCTAAAACAAGTCCTCCAAATTCTATTCTTTGAAGATAAACAACCTTTTTTCCTAATGCTTCAAACATTCTTTTTACTTGATGATATTTTCCTTCTTGAATAGTAACTCTAACTTCTGAACCTTCATCTGATGCAGATAGTATTTCAAGTTTTCCTTCTTTACATACATATCCATCATCTAACTTAATACCTTTCTTAAATGCTTCAGCATCTTCTTTAGTAACCCTTTTATCAATTTTAGCAAAATATACTTTATCAACATGCCATTTAGGTGATATAAGTCTATGGTTTAATTCGCCATCATTAGTTAATAATAATAATCCTACTGTATCCTTATCTAATCTTCCTACCGGAAATGGCTCAAAAACTTGATGCTCAACCTCTAGTAAATCAATAACTGTTTCTTCTCTGCTATCATATGTAGCTGATATTACTCCATCCGGCTTATTCATCATTAAATATATAAACTTTCTATATCTTAATTCTTCACCATTTATACTTATAATGGACTTTTCTGGATCTATTGATATACTACTATCCTTTACAACAACGCCATCTACTTCGACAAATCCCTTTTTACAAAGAGCTTTTACTTCCTTACGGCTTCCATATCCTAGATTTGATATAACTTTATCTAATCTTTCCATTAAAACAACTCCTATTTCTTTAGAATAAATATATTATACTATTAAATACACAAATATCATACTGCACATAAAAAAATCGAGCTTTAAATAAGCCCGATTTTTTATACTCCACTATTATAATATCCCATTACTTTAGGAACATAATTTCTTGTTTCTGTTGGCAACTTATAAAAATGATTAGAAGAAGTTACACCTCGTGTTTTCAATGTTCCTGGCCCTGCATTATATGCTGCTAAAGCCATTTGAGTATCTCCATTATACATATTTAAATATTGCTTTAACAGTTGAGTACCTGCATTAATATTTTGATTTATATCATATGGATCTGTAACTCCATAATATCTACTATTTTCAGGCATAAGTTGCATTAATCCCTGAGCTCCAACACTTGAAGTACAATTTGGATTAAAATCAGATTCAGCCTTTATTATACTTCTTATTAAATTAGCATCTACTCCATACTTATTTGCATACTTTTGAATTGCCGCATCAATTTCTGCACTTCCTGTTGATGATTTTAACGCTGCTGATTTTGATGAAGTACCAGAAACTTTATTTATTGTTGCTGCGTAGCTTGTCCCATTGTTAAGCATATTTTTTAATTCATCAGCACTTATAGTTCTACTTCCAGAACTTGTTGATACTCCTAATAAATTTTTCAAACTACTGTCATCAGTTTTTTTCATCATGTAATCTATTAATGATTGATATATAACTTCAAACTCCATTCCATCACTGCCAACATATTTTTGAAGAGTATCCTTTGCCAAGGATAACCCCATCATGGCTGTGGCTAATTTAGTTGCATCATCATTGCTTATTCCATTTATTGAACTCACAAACTCACTCCTCTTTTATACACTAAAAGAAAGTTCACCATAATCCTCATAATTAACTTCCTTAGAAAAACTCTTAGCAAATACAAGAACCCTATAGTCTCCCTTTACAAATGGTATAAAGGTATAATAATCTTTTTTACTATATTCTTGAACTTTTATCCAGTTTCCTTTCTCCATAATGTAAAATTCATAACAAACATCTTTTCCGCCGTTACTTTCAACTCTAAAAGTAACTTCATTATTAATATCAATATCGTCTTCTTCAATAAAAACTTTAGTATCTGTTACTGGAACTGCTTCCTGAACATAGAAACTAACTTCTTTTCTACAATCAAATTCTTCTTCAGACTTCACATTCTTAGCCAAAATTTCAAATTTATATTTTCCCGCACATTTAGGAGTAATTGAAAGTTTCTTACTATCGATAAAATCAGTATCTTCTACTACATGTCCATTAATACTTGTAATATATCTAACCAATATACTTTTTGTATTCTGCGATACAACTTCCAATTCTACAGTTTCTCCAACAACTTGCGTATCCTTTTGTGATGATAATATATAATCTATCTGTGCTGGAAGATATTCTTTAGCTTTAATATATATATAACTATTGCTGTCATATTCTTTATTAGAATATTTATTTTTAACCCTCACTTCAATTGTATATTTTCCACTTTTCTCTGGTGTAAAGTTAGCCCAATTTGCCTCTCCATAATTAATTCTTTCTATTTCTTTATTATCTTTATAAACAATAAAGGCATACTGCATATCTATTTCACCTTCGGCATTAACCTTAATATTTACAGGTTGACCAATAAGAGTTACATTCTTTGAATCATAGATAATATCGATAATCTTCGCCGGTTTTTCACATCTCTTATCTATAGAAAAAGGAATTGTTTTTTTATCCTCATATTCACCTTCATATGATGAATCTTTTACATAAAGACTTATATCATATTCTCCATTCTTTTTAGGTATCCATTCATATTTATCTCTTCTTATATACCCTGTATCTATAGCTGTTGGTCCATCAATTATATATCTATACACCAATTCATTTCCACCGGAAACATCTGCCTTTAAACATATTGGTTTTTCTGCAATTTGAGGCGAACTTACACTAGGAATAAAATTATTAATTTTGACCTTATTATATGCCTTAACATTATATACAATTAACGCCCTATCGTCATATTCATTATTTGATAATATATCCTTAACTAAGCATATCATTTTGTACTTTCCAGGAACAGTTTCCTTATAAGTAACAACTTTTCTTGAACTATAGTCTTGGATATACGTAACCTTTCCGTCCTCAGAAACTTTAATAAACTTATATAATAAACTCCTCTTACCCTCTACATTAACACGCACATCAAAGCTTAACTCTTGCTTTATAAGCAAATTACCTGTAAGGCACTTAAAATCCGTAATTTCCACTTTCTTTTGAGGAATCACATCAAATATAACAGTTGTAAACTCATCAAAATTTGCCTTTGAATCTACCCTTTTGCATTCTATAAGAATTTCATGCTTTCCTTCTTTTGTAGGAGTAAATCTCAAAGTATTATTTATAGAATAATTTCTTAAAAGTTCCCAATCATTCTGCCCTTGTATCCAAAATCTATATAATACACTTTCATTACTTTCAACTGATATCTCAACTTTTTCACCCAACATAGCTACTGATTTATCAACTTGTACATCTTTAATTATTTTTACTTTTTCTTCTGAAGATACTTCAAATTTTTCCTTTGCCAAAAAATCATATGGCTTATCTGAATTTTCTTTTTTCCCTTGAACCATAACTATATATTTTCCTTCCTCTTTTGGTTTCCAAACACATGTATGATCATCTGAAAACTCCTGAATGGTATTCCATATTCCAGAGTTTCCTATAATAAACTTATATTTTATATCTTTTTCTTTAAAATCTGCCCTTATATGAACTTCATCATTTACTGTTCCTGGACTTTCTTTATCAAACTTCACTATCTCATCAACCATATTGTATCACCTCTTTACCTTAATACAACTATTTTACCATATTTTGTAAATTAATACTAACCTTCATTTTATTTTATCACATATTATAACCACTTAAATTTGAAGATTACATATAATTATTTTTAAAAAGAGATGATTATACATTATTAGATATTAGTGCAAAAAAGATTAAAAATACTAGAAATATTATAGTAGAAATATTTTTAAAATAATCATTTCAAGATTAGATAACAATCTTTGATCATCTTGCTTAGTTCTTTTTTTAGGGTTAGAAGTTCTTCCCCCACTTCTTCTTATTTTTTGTGATATATGTCTTTCTTCTAGCAATCTATCAATATTTTTCTCTGAATATACATACCCTTTAGGATTTATAACATAAGCTTTTTTAGAAAGACACATTGCTGCCACTCCATAATCCTGGCTTATAACTATATCATCTTTGAATGTATTATTTACCACATGCATATCTACACTTTGAAATCCACTATCAACAACTTTTACTTCAGAATAATTACTTCTAATATAATGATTAAAATCACAATAAATTAGAACTTTAATATTATATTTTTGTGCTAAATTTTCAATAATGGGGATGCTTGGACAAGCATCCCCATCTATAATTATTTTCATATTAGAATCTTTTTTCTAACTCAGCTTTCATATCTTCATAACCTGGTTTACCAAGTAATGCAAACATGTTTTTCTTATATTTTTCAACTCCTGGTTGATTGAATGGATTAACACCTAATAAATATCCACTAATTCCTACTGCTTTTTCAAAGAAGTAAACTAATTGTCCAAAGTAGTATGGTGATAATTCTGGTACATTTACTATCATGTTAGGTACTCCACCATCATTGTGAGCAATTACAGTACCTTGGAATGCTTTCTTATTTACAAAATCCATTTCTTTTCCTGCTAAGAAATTTAATCCATCTAAGTTATCATCAGTAGCTTCTATAGTTAATTTTTTAGTTGGATTTTCTACATTAATAACTGTTTCTATAAGATCTCTTCTACCTTCTTGTATGTATTGTCCCATTGAATGAAGGTCAGTTGTAAAATCTACTGCTGCTGGGAATAATCCTTTTCCATCTTTTCCTTCTGATTCTCCAAATAATTGTTTCCACCATTCATTGAAATAATGTAATGCTGGTTCATAGTTAACTAATAATTCAATGTTTTTACCCTTTTTATATAATGCATTTCTTGCTGCTGCATACTTATAACAATCATTTTCAGATAAGTTTGGATTAGAATAAGTTTCTCTTGCATCAGCTGCACCTTGCATCATTTCATCTATATTAATTCCTGCTGCTGCTATTGGTAATAAACCAACTGCTGTAAGAACTGAGAATCTTCCTCCAACATCATCAGGAATAACAAAAGTTTCATATCCTTCTGCATCTGCTAAAGTCTTTAATGCACCTTTAGTTGCATCAGTTGTAGCAAATATTCTCTTCTTTGCTTCTTCTTTTCCGTATTTCTTTTCCATATAACCTTTTAAAATTCTAAATGCTATAGCTGGTTCAGTTGTAGTTCCTGATTTAGAAATTACATTTACTGAAATATCTTTACCTTCAATAGCTTCTAAAAGATCACACATATATGTTGAACTTATATTATTTCCTACATAGAATATTTTAGGAACATTTCTCTTTTCAGAATCTAAAGCATTGTGGAAATTGCTTGTTAACATTTCTATAGCCGCTCTAGCTCCTAAATATGATCCACCAATTCCTATAACTACTAAAATATCAGAATCACTCTTTATTTTTTCTGCTGCTTTCTTTATTCTTTCAAATTCAGCTTTATCGTAATTTACTGGAAGGTCAACCCATCCTACGAAATCATTACCAGCTCCTGTTTTATTGTGTAATGTTTCATGAGCTGATTTAACAAATTCACTCATATACATTACTTCATGTTCTTCAAGCATTGGAGCTGTCTTTGATAAGTCAAATGTCAATCCTTTTTTCATATTAATTACCTCCGAATATTATCAAATGAAAATTTACCAATATCTATTATAACATAATTGATACTCATTTTTTTATTATCTTCTTTATTATTATCTCTATTTTTCATATTATTAATTGTTTTTTTTATTTCTTAACAAAATTATCTTCATAAATATATATAATAATTTAACTTTAACTAGAAAAGCAACTTAGCCATACTTTTTTAAAAAAACTGATAAATTATATATTGAATAATTTATCAGTTTAATTTTATATGAATATATTAACTTTTATATTTTAAATTTATTTACTGACTCTTCCATTTTCGAAGTAAGTTCTAATAACTTTTCAGTAGATTGTTTAATTTCAGATGATGATAATACAAAATTATTAGTAGCTGTAGTTATTTCTTCAGATGTAGCTACCATTTCCTCAGATACTGAAGATACCTCTTCAATCTTACATACAATTTGATCTTTTTCAGTTATTATATTTTTGAAATTATCACTTACAACTTTAATCATAGTTGTAACTTCTGTAACATTATTTAGTATTTGTTCAAATGAAGATATACTATTTTCAACATTCTTTTCCCCAGAAATTAATTCTAAAGTTATATTATCACTTGTATCTGCAATAATTTGAGCTTTATTAATAACTTCAGATATTACTTCATTTATATTAATAGTAGATGATTTACTTTGCTCTGCTAATACTCTAATTTCTTCAGCAACAACACTAAATCCCTTTCCAGCTTCACCTGCTCTAGCGGCTTCTATAGCGGCATTCAATGCTAAAAGATTAGTCTGATCTGATATATCATTAATTAAAGTAGTTATATCATTTATAGTTTCCATTGCTGATTTCATCTGATTAATCTCTTTAGCAAAGTTTACAAATGATTCATTTAATGCCAACATAAATTTAGATAAATTATCCATATCTTGTACACTACCATTTGCTCTATCACTTATATCTAAAGATTTCTTATTAATATCTTCAATTTTAAGACTACTTTCATTCATTTTAATATCAAAATTATTTAATATAACATTAATTTCAGTTAATTCAGCCGCCTGGCTTTCTGTTCCTTTATTTGCTTCCTCTATTGTACTATTTATATTAGAAGATCCATCAAGAAATCTTTCTGAAACACTTACTAATTCATTACTTTCTTTATTTAAAGAATCAGTTGATTCCTTAATCACATTAATCATCTTACCTACTGATTGCTTAGTATTTTCCAAAGCTTCATATATAGATGTTATTTCATCATTTTCTTTATCATTAATCTCTTTAACTTCAAAATTACCTGTAGATATTTCTTTAACTTCATCTTTAAGTTTATTAAGTCTCACTGATAGCTTATCTGATATTTTATATATAAATAACACCATAACAATAAGAACTCCTACCCCTATAAGAACAAGCATACTTAAAAGAGACCCTAACTTAGATGTCATATCATTAATATTAGTAGTAACACCTACAGACCATCCTGTGCCTTTAACAGGTGCATAACCTAAAAATTTAATTTTTCCTTTAAAAGTATACTTTCCAGTGCCTATTTCTCCAGCTATCATCTTTTTAGTTATTTCCGCCAATTCTTTATATGAACTATCAGTTTTTGCATCTTCTATTCTATTAACTTTATTTTTTACTTTTTCAATATCATTATTTATGATATTAGTTCCTTTCGAGTTTACAACGTAAGCACTACCAGTTTTCCCAAAATCAATATTATTTGTTATATCACAAAAATCTTCTGCCTCTTCAGAAAAGAATACTATACCTATCATTTCTTTGTTTTGATTATATATAGGTGTTGTTATAGATATTTGTAATCCTCCATCTGCCTTACTAATATTAGGCTCAGTAAAATAACTTTTTCCAGCTAAATTTTCTTTAAAATATTCTTTATCTGATACATCAACTTCTTCATTTGAAGTAGTTATACATTTCCCTTGAAGATCTATAAGTGCCGCCTTTTTATATCCTTGTTGCTCAACTATTTTTCTTAAATATTTAAGTTTTTCCTCAGTTTGTATTGTTTCATCCTTTAATATAGGACTTTCTGATATCACTTCTATTTTTCTTGTTTCTAATTCAATAACACGACTTATGTCTTCACCAACCTGCGTAGCAAAAGTGCTTAATAGTTCACTAGAATTCTGTATAAGCACTTTTCTTCCTAAAACAGCTGCTGTAACCACAAATAAAGTACATGCCACAAAAATAACTATAGTAGTTTTAGTTATTAATTGTTTCTTTATGCTTTTGTTTATTTTTTTATCTTTTTTCATATGTTCCTCCCACAAATTAATCTCATTTTTATAATCGTATATAATCTCCGAAACCTTTACATATTCATTTTTTATTTCATGATTTTTTTCGACATTTTTATACACACTTTTCTTGACTTAATAGTTCAATTTTTCATATAATAATAAAAAAATAATTAGGAGACATATTTATGATTTGGAAATTTCAAAAAATATACTATCGTTCTTTTCAAACTATTTTCAAATATACAGCAGGAAAAATCAAATACTCAAACCAGCAAGTCATGACTGGTTCTGATTGCATAAACAATCTATATAAAATACTTATAAATAATTCAATAAATAATATATTTATCGTTACAACTAAATCTATATTACAATTAGATATTTTTAATGCAATGCTTGAAACCTTTAAAAATAATTCTATAAATTACACTATATTCAAAGATTTCACTCCAAATCCTACAGTTAAAGATGTAGACGATGGATATAATCTTTTTATAAAAAAACAATGTACTGGAATTATTGCTATCGGTGGTGGTTCTGCTTTAGACTGTGCAAAAATTATAGGAATTAAATATACAAATAAAAATAAATCTTGCAAAAAATTAAAGAATATAGCTAATATTACTCATCCTCTTCCATTCTTTGTTGCAATTCCTACTACGGCAGGCTCTGGTTCTGAAAGTACTATTACAGCAGTAATAAGTGATCATGAGAATAATACCAAATTTGCAATAACACATCCTTTTTTAAGACCTAAATATATTGTTCTAGATGCCAAACTTACTATAGGACTTCCTAAAAAAATGACATCTACAACAGGAATGGATGCTCTTACTCATGCTTTAGAAGCTTATCTTGGAAACAATAACACTAAATATACAGATAATCTAGCTTTAAAAGCTTGTAAATTGATTTTTGAAAACCTTGAAACAGCTTATTATGATGGTTCAAATTTAGAAGCTAGAACTAATATGCTTATTGCATCAAATCATGCTGCCAATGCTTTTACTATTGCTCTAGTTGGATATGTGCATTCTATCTCTCATGCAATAAGTGCTCTTTATGATGTACCTCATGGTTTAGCTAATGCAATAATCTTGCCATATGTATTAGATTATTACGGAGAATCTATATATAAAAAATTGGCCAATGTAGCTAGATACTGTAATATTGGTGATAAGTCAGAATCCGATAAAAAACTTTCTCAAAGCATTATATTAAAAATCAGAGATATGAATAGAAATATGGATATTCCTGATAAAATACCTGAAATACAAAAAAAAGATATTCCAATTATAGTTTCTAAAGCTTTAAAAGAAGCTAACCCCTTATATCCAGTACCTAAACTTATGAACAAAAAAGACTGTTTTGCCGTTGTAGAAAAAATTATCTTAAAATAATGATAATAAATAAAGACTAGAAATCTAATTAATTTTCTAGTCTTATTTTGATCATTATAATTACTATACAAAATATATTTTAGTCACACTTAAAAAGATTATTTTTAACAATGTAATCATAGTTATCAACACATTTAATTTCACCTTTATCTAGAAGAACAATTTTGTCCATATGTTTCAAAATTTCAGGACGGTGACTTATTATAAATACAAAATCATATGAAGTACAATTAGCAATTATATTATTAAAAATCTTTTCAGATTCAATGTCATAATTAGCTGTTGCTTCATCTAAGATTAAAATTTTTCGATCATCTTTTAAAAGTGCACGAAGTAATGAAATTTTTTGACTTTCTCCACCTGAAAGTTTATCTCCATTCATTCCAACTTTAGAATTTATACCATCCTTAGATTTATTTAAAAAGTTAATAAAATGTAATATACCATGTTTATCGCAATAGTTCATAATTTCTTCTTCTGTAAATTGATTATATAAATCTATATTATCTTTTATACTCCTGTTAAATAAATAAGTATTTTGACTTACTACAGAGAATAAAGCTCTATATTCAGTTAAGTTTATTTCAGCTATATTTATATCATTAAATAATATTGTTCCTTTAGAAGGGCTATAAAATCTTAACAATAGATTCAAAATAGAACTTTTCCCACTACCATTAGTTCCAATAAAAGCTATTTTTTCACCTTTATTAAACTCTAAGTTGATATTTTTCATTGCTATTTTATTATCAAAATTAAGATAAACATCTTTAAAAATTATCTTATTTACTTCATTAGGCGGAAGTAATTCTTTTACCAAACACTCTTCATCTTGATTTAAAAAGTCACAGTAGTTCTCTATAGACGGTTTTATATTTGCAAATTTATATTTTATAGATATTAATGAAGAAAGAGGTGATGTTATTATATTGCTATACATTGTAAATGTAATGATTCCTCCAACTGTTATATCTTCTTTAAGGGCTAAAACCACACCAAAAATATATATTAAATTTAAAATAATTTCTTCTAAAATATTACCTGAAAAATCATCAATATTATCTAATATTTGAACTCTTTTTTCTAAAGAAGTTTTATTTAAAAGAAGTTGTTTATATTCAAATTCTTTCTGAGAATAAAGATTCCAAAGTTTTATTTCTCTGATTCCATTTAAAATTTCTTCACACCATTGTCCTATATCTTCAAAAGAGATAACTAAAGCATTAAAAAGTTTAACTTTAAGTTTACTTAGAAAATTTGTAACAAATGATTTTATAGGAATTAAAAATAGAATAAAGAAAGTTAATTTAGGATTTATTATTCCTAAAGATACAAGTCCACCTACTACTTTAAATATCTCCATGAATGTTAATAAAAAGTTTTTATCTGCAATTTCTGCAATAGTATCTATATCAAAATTTATACTATCAAATATCGATTGAAATCCTGATTCTTTAAATTTATTTATTTTCAATGTAAAAATCTTTTTAAGCATATTTAATTGAAGATATATATATAATTTATTTCTAAGATCAATATGAAGTATAGATTGATATAAACTTAGAAACTTTTCAATTGTTGTAAGAATTATTATTGTTAAAGATAATTTTAAAGCTATATGTATATTTAATGGCATTATTCCTTTATCAATAAGCCTTTGAGCTATAAGTGGGGATAAAGTTGTAAGAATTGTTATTATTATTGAAAGAAATAATGATATGAAGATTTTATTTTTATAAGGTTTTAATAATAAAAAAATGTTTTTTAAAATGCTGTTTTTCTTATCTATAATCTTCATAAGCTACCCCCGCTTTAATTTTGTAATATATTAACACAAATTACATTTAAAATCAATATTAGAAAAAATTGACATTTTAAAATATAGATGATATTATTAAATAGCGAGTAAACAATTAAGAAAATAACTTTTCAAATAGGGGTTTGGAGGTAGAAAATATGAGCGATATGATTTTTAAAATTAATTCAAATGGAAGTAAACACACAGGAATTTTCAATGGAGAAACTAAGACAAAGAAAAAGAATTGTTCAAGACCAGGTGGTTTCTTATGGGGATCAAGAGGTCTTAGCTGCACTTGCTAGTTTTTTGAATAATAATTAAGTTCACATTAATAACTAATATAAAAATAGATATTTTTTAATTTTTTGTAAATGTTTACTCGTCATTACTAAAAAGTGGGCTGAGTTTTCTCAACCCACTTAAAAATGTGAGGTGTTTAAAAATGAATTTAACGGGAGATTATATCTTTAATATAAAAAACTATTATATAAAAAATATTGATGACTATTATGTAGTGCTATTTAAAGATACCCATAAGTACATTGTATTAGTTAAAGAAAAACTTGAATGGTTAAATGCTTTAATTAATAAAAAGTCTATTGGAGAAGTATTCTTAAATTATGATTTAAAAAATAAGAATAAAGAATATTTAGACTTTCTTTCTGATGTATATTGGGCACAGAATAAAGGAAAAAAGAAAAAGCCAAGTGATGAGTTTGCTATAAAATATGATATGACTTTTAAATGCAATACTAATTGTGCGCATTGTTTTTTACCTTCTTTTCCTAATATGAATGAATTATCTATTGAAGAATGGAAATTTATAAGTGATAAAATTTTAAACAGCTTAGATTACAAACCTGCTTTAGCAATATCTGGCGGAGAAGCTTTGTTATTTAACGATAAAGTTAAACAATTAATTGATTATGTAAGACCTAGAGTTGATGATATAACTCTATTAACAAACGGATTTATATTTAGTAATTGGATAGATAATAATGACAAAGAAAATATAGATTTCTATGCAAAAAATATAGATTACTTTCAAATTAGTCTAGATGGATTTGATGAAGTAACTTTTGATAGTATAAGAGGAAAAGGCAATTTTAGAAAGGTAGTAAATACTATTAAATATTTAAATAACATAGGCAAACCTTTATGTCTTCATACTACAATTTCTAAAAATAATATGAACGCAATAGAAGAAAATTTTGTTGACTTTGTTACAAAATATAATTTATATAAAAATAATATTAATCATTTTAGTTTTTCTGTAGTAAGAGCTTTAGGAAATGGAAAAACCATGGAAGAAAAAGGTGAAACATGCTCAACACTTGAATATGAACTATTTTTATCAAGATTACAAAAAAGAATTAATGAAGTATATCCTGAAAAATTTCCTGATAATGATGATATAATTTCATCAACTATATGTTCAGCAGGAACTCAGCTTACAGTATCTCCAAATGGAATGTGTTATTTGTGCGGATTAGTTTCCGATGATCCATTGTGCAATATATTGGTAGATGATATCGAAGAAATTAAAGCTAAGTTATCTAAGTTACATAAAGATTTAGATCAAAAATACATTGAAGAATGTAATGACTGTGAATTAAAAGGCTTTTGTTTTGGAAGATGCAGAGTTAATAATAAAATGGAAACTGGAAGCTACACAAAAGTTAAATGTAACGATGATGTAAAAGAAGAATTTTACAGATCTATTATTAGGGAAAATACATTAGGACTTCCATATTAATAAATAATATAGAGCAAAAGTTCTCAGATACTATTTCTGAGAACTTTTGCTCCATCTTCTATAAATTATTCCTATCCTAATTTCATCATATCTTATATCATCTTGAATTTGCAAAAGTTTATCTTTATTTTCAATATGCATTTCTACTTTTATAATATATTTTGCTATTCCATTTTCAGGAATAAAATTAAAATATACTTTTGCATTATATTTTTCTTTAAATTTCTTAATAAGTGTATTATTAATAAGACTAATATAACTATTTAAAATTTCCCCATGAGCATAGTATAAATATTTCATTACCATTCCTCTCTTTAAAACAAAAAAATACCCATGATATAAAATATATCATAGGTAAATTATATTCAACAATTAATTAAATTATCAACCTTTTGCATCAATTGCATCTACTGAAACATATCCTACTATGTTTCCAACTTTTATTTTTGCAAAATTGTTCGTAATAGTTCCAAGATATGTTACCTTTTGTCCTTTGTTTACTCCCCCTATAATTGCTGAACTATAAGAAGCTCCACCATAAACATCTGCTGCCTTCTTCATTTTAACTTTAAAACTTTTACCTGCAACTACGGTAGTTGTTGTTTCAGTTTTTACTGGTTGAACTGACATTGAAACTACAGGAACCATTAATGTCGCAACTAATAAAGCTAATGCTAACTTTTTCATAAGTCTCTCCTCCTTATTGAATTATTTCTATATACACAATTATCTTTATTGATTTTAATTATTTTAGCCAAGATAATTGCAATATATTGATAATTTAACACATATCGCCTTTCGCTGTCAATATTTTACTTACTATATATTGAAGGTGCAAAAAATACACTATTAAAAAATTCTTTAGTTTTGTCAGCACCAAGAACTGCCTTAAACAAATTAGTTGCTGCTCCACCATCATCAACTAATCTATTTGCATAATCTTGAGTTTTCTTCCACTTAATTTTATATTCCTCTTCATTTAACATAGGAGTTTCCTTCTCCATCTGTATAAATATTTTCAAATTGTTAATAAATATATTTATAATCTCCTCATCATCTTCAACACCAGTATTTTTAGCTATACATACAGGTCTTATATTATCATACCAAGCTGATTTTGTAGTCATGTCCTTAAAATAGTCATACTTACTTTTAACTTTAGAAAATTCATTGATATATGTATTATATAACTCATCTTTTTTATCAACTAAATTGTATATTTCATTTAAAAAACTTCTTTTTTCTCCTGTATAAATATAGTCAGTAGAAAACAAAGGTAAATTTTTATAATATGGTGTAATGACAAAAGAATCCATCTGTAATGTTTCACAATCTCTACATGCCATAATTAATAAATTACCTACACCTTTTATTTCATACTGAGTTATAGTATAATCCATATTCTGAATATGAATATTCTTGAACTCACCTAACTCTATTTCATTAAGCTCATAATTCTTTTTTAGCAAATCAACCCCTAGCGAAATTCTCCTATCAATATTAAGCTTATTTTTCTCAAAAATATTCATTATATTTTCCCCCTTTTATCATAGTTTTATATCTATAAAATAATTTGCAGATATAAGTATTAAAATATCTGCAATAAAATTATAGCTCCAAATACTATCAATATAGTTCCAAATATATTATTAACTCTTGCTATATTTAATTGTGACCTACTTCTTCTATATTTATCAGTTAAAAATGAAACAATAATCCACCAAATATATGTTCCACAAAATACACCTGAAATCAAGCTCACTTCTTGTCCTATACTCAAGCTCTGATCAATTCCAAAAAGAGAGAATCCTAATAAAAATGTAAATATAGCTGCTGGGTTTGTTATTCCTATTGCAAATGACATCGCAAACATTTTTATTATGTTCTTTCCAAAAGCATCTGATTTATTATCAATATCTTTCTTAAACACATTAGAAAGTCCCATTGATATTAATATTAAGCCACCTATTATACATATAATGCTTTTAAATTTCAAAAAACAATCAGAAATATAAGCGAGACCTAAAGACCCTATAGTAGCATATATACAATCTGCCACACTTGACCCAAAGCCAGTATAAAGTCCTGCCTTTATTCCATAGTTTAATGTTCTTTGAATAGTCAAAGCACCAATTGAACCTATAGGGACTCCAAACATCAAACCAATAAGTACACCTTTCAAAAAAATCAAACGTATTCACCCCTTATATGAATCCTATTAGCTCTCTTCTTACAGAGCTCTTAATCTGCATAGCAAATTTTATTTAATATCCCTATAATATATTTTGAAACAATATTGTCAAATTGTAAAGTATATAATAGTAATTCTTAGCTCGTTTCTTTGAATATTATTTTGTATAGTAGTAAACATCAAATTTAGACTTAATGTGTCTACTACTTTATACTAACATCAGCAATGAAACTCAGCTTCAACAACCCCTGATTAAATCACTTCTGAATCTGAATTATTCCTGAGCAGAATGACTTTTGAAAAAATTCAAGACTAGGAAATGATTTTTTTAATTCATCAACAACAAAATATATTTCATCATCATCCCAATCATCGGCAACCTCTTTTTTACATTTTTCAAGTTCAGTTCTCGTATTAAAAGCAATGTCACCTATTAGGAGTTTTCCTCCATCGTTTAATAAGGTCAGAAGTTCCATGAAAAAAGCTACTTTTTGATTATCTGTCAGGTGATGTAATGAATAAGTTCCAACAATGTAATCATATTTTTGTGCTACTAGTTCTGGAACCAGCCCTTTTGAAAAGTCACCTTGATAGAGTTCTGCATTAGGCATTTTCTCCACTGCAAGCTCTATCATTCTCTTTGAAAAATCTTGTCCATACACCTTACATCCCTTCTCATAAAGCTTGGTAGTAAGAGTCCCTGTACCAAATCCTATATCTAATACAACAGCATTAATCTTAGAAAGAATTTCCTTATATATTCCATCCAGAACACTTTTATATCCAGCAAATGGATAGCTGTCAGCTTCTTCAGAAACTCCCACCGCTTTATCATATCCATCTGCCCATAAATCAAATCCTTTATTGTCTAACATATAAAACCTCCATTACATTTCGCATGAAACTATTGTAGCATCAACTCTGTTTAAAGGAAAGTATTTACATCTCAGATTTTCTTTGTTTTCAAATCAACTGTAAACAATTTGGATAAACCTAATTTTGGTGCTTAGCAAGAGAATTAAAAGTTGATCGAAGAACCGTAAAAAGTACTATGATGAAAATACTAATAAAATAAGAAAGTCTAAAAAATCAAAGATAGATGACTATTATGATATAAAGAAATGAAAGCCAAATATAATTTAGCTTTCATTTCAAAATTTATATATTCCTTATACATAAAAATCATTTTATGGACACATATTTATCTAAATAATCACTACAATATAAGCTTAATAGCTTCAATTTAATTGAAAAATACCATGACCATATTCTGTTCTCTGCACCTGATACAAGCACTCATCAATCCAAAATGTAATCTTATCCCCTGCTTCATCATTTGTAGCAATATTTGTACACACAAGATTTTTGATTGCATTAGTCCCACCAAGTGTTTTAGGTAATATATGATGAATATTCCATCCACAATATATTTTTTCTCCATTATGATACACATAATAATCAGAATTACCATATCCATCCCTACACATAAGATATCCATGAAAATCATCTGCAAATCTAACATCACCATAAGTCATTCTCCATAACTTAAGTGCATTTACCTTATTAATTTTCATTTATTTCACCTCCAGACCTGACCGAAAATAAAAAATCCTGTACACTATGTATGCACAGGCTAACTGGTCAGACTCTAGACTTTACACACATAGTTAATAAAGTGATCTAATTATTCCAAATCACTTCAATAAAAATATGTGTAAAGCTATGAAACAATAATTTACGCACCTAAGGTTTATCATTACTTTCTCTAAGAATCAACTAGAATGACTGTTCTCAGATAGTTTCAGAGATTTACTTATATACAACACTAACAATTATTTTTATCCTTTAGCATATTAGACTAATCTTACATAGGTCCCTAGTACACACACATGCAAAAATCTTCTTAATATGTACCATTAGAAAATTGATTAGCATTTACATCATTATAGTTCTAAAAAATAATTTCGTCAATTCGAATCTCAATTAATGCTTTACTCACACAAAAATTCTAATTTATCTCTATTCCATCTCTCCCACCATATATTAGGCATAATCGTAACTGTATCCATTTATCATCAATGCATATTAATGTCAAGATTATTTTGGTTCTTCCTTAATTATCCGTATATATGATATAATTA
>SVCK01000105.1 GCA_015058375.1 Clostridium sp. | reverse complement strand
TTTCATTAAAACTATATCTGCAGATTCTATTGCCACATCTGTTCCTGAAGCTATAGCAATTCCTATATCTGCTTTTGCAAGAGCTGGAGCATCATTAATACCATCTCCAACCATAGCTACCTTCCTTCCTTTTTGTTGAAGTTTGGCAACCATATCTGCCTTATCTTCTGGTAAAACTTCTGCTAAAATTTCATTTATACCTACTTGCTTCCCAATTGCTTCTGCAGTTTTCTTATTATCTCCAGTAATCATAGCAACATTTATACCCATATGTTGAAGTTGTTTTATAGCTTCCATACTACTTTCTTTAACAATATCAGCTACTACTATAATACCTTTCACATTATTATCTACAGCAATAAACATTGGTGTATTACCATCAGAAGCAATTCTTTCAGCCTCTTCTTTTAAATTATGAATATGCACCTTTCTACTATCCATTAACTTTTTATTACCTAAAAGAATAGTTTTCCCTTCTATAATTACTTTAATACCATATCCAGGTATTGATTTGAAATTTTCTATAGTTTTTAGTTTCAATTTTCTTTTTTCTGCTTCCTTTATAATTGCCTCTCCTAATGGATGTTCAGAGCCTTTTTCGCAACTTGCTGCTAATACTAATAATTCATCTTCATCTACATCCTTTGTTATTATATTTATAACTCTTGGCTTTCCTTCAGTTATAGTTCCTGTTTTGTCAAAAACAACTGTATCTATTTTATAAGTTGTTTCCAAAGCTTCTCCACCTTTAATAAGGATTCCATTCTCTGCACCTTTTCCTGTACCAACCATTATAGCTGTTGGAGTTGCTAATCCAAGAGCACAAGGACATGCTATAACAAGCACTGATATAAATATAGTAAGAGCAAATGCATTGCTTTCACCTGCTATCTTCCATGCTATAGCAGATAAAGTTGCTATGATAATAACTGTAGGTACAAAATAAGCTGCTACTATATCTGCAAATTTTGCTATTGGCGCCTTTGATACTTGAGCATCTTCAACAAGTTTTATTATTTGTGCTAAAGCAGTATCTTCCCCTACTTTTGTAGCTTTATATTTTATAAAACCATTTTTATTAATACTTGCTCCTATCACTTGACTTCCTATGGTCTTTTCAACAGGCATACTTTCACCTGTAAGCATCGATTCATCAATAGCTGTACTTCCTTCAATAACAATGCCATCAACAGGAAGCTTTTCTCCAGGTTTTACTATAACAATATCATCGATTCTTACCCCTTCAACCTTAACTTGAATTTCTCTTCCATTCCTCTCAACAGTTGCTATTTTAGGAGCTAATCCAATCAATGCTTTTATCGCTTGTGATGTTTTTCCTTTTGAAACTGCTTCCAAAAACTTTCCTAAAGTTATCAATGTTAAAATTGTTGCAGCAGATTCAAAATAAAGATGCATTGCATACTCAGTTTTTCCTGATATTATTTTTAAAATAGCAAAACAGCTATATGAAAATGCTGAAAATGTTCCAACAGCAATTAATGAATCCATATTAGGACTTAACTTTATCAAATTTTTTATTCCAACCTTATAAAAATTAATTCCTGTAACCATAACAATTAAAGTTAAAACTAATTGAATAAAAGCAAAATTTATTGGATTATAAACAGGATTAATAATTGTTGGAAGAGGAATACCTACCATATGCCCCATTGAAATTATTAAAAGAGGAACTGTGACTAATATTGATATTATAAATCTTTTTAGAAGTTTGTTATTTTCACCATTTACCTTTTTATCTGCTTTAACTTCATTTTCTTTTAATAACTTATACCCTGCTTTTTCAACAACTGTTTTTATTTCTTCTTCGCCTACTTTTTCATTGACAATATCTACTGTAAGCTTTTCAGTAGCAAAATTAACTACTGCATTATCAATTCCATCTAATTTCTTAACAACTCTTTCTATCCTACTCGCACAAGCAGAACATGTCATTCCCTCAACTAAATAAGTTTTTTTCTCCACAAATTCCCCTCCTATTTTGATAATAACTTTTCAAGAATTCCTATTATCTCTCCAATTTTCTCTTCTGAATCTCCTGTCTGTACTGCATCTTTTACGCAATGATGCATATGATTCTTTAAAATTGTTAAATTTGCTTTTTTTAATAATGACTGAGATGCCATTATTTGATTTGATATATCAACACAATATCTCTCATCTTCAATCATCTTGATTATGCCTTCAATTTGCCCTTTCGCTGTTTTTAATAATTGCATTGCTTTTTTTCTCTCATCATTCATCTTATCATCCTCCTCCCCCTTAGGGGGTGTGTATATGTTGATTATATTATACATATATATTTTGTCAACATTCAAATTTTATATTATTTATTTATTTATTTTTATGATTAAATTTAGACTACATTATGAATAAAAATGATAATATTAGGAAATTAATAATAGATATGAACGTCATAAATAGAATATAATTATATTTTAAATGGTAAGAAGCAACCTCTATCAAGAGATTGCTTCACAAACATAAATTCAACAGGTATATTTTCTAACTTTTTTAACTATTTATGGCGTTAAGTTAAATGCTAATTCACACCTAATACTTAACTGCCACAAATAATTATGGTTGTTAGTCACCATTTCTATTGGTTTGGTTCCAAATAGCTTGGATCTATAAAAACATATTCTATAGAACACATTATTATTTTACATTATTTTTTTTATAAGTATATGACTTTTGCTTATATTACTTTTTTTTCATCTTATTCGCTTGTATATATTTTTTTGAGAAATATATAATACATTTCACGATACAAAATAATTTCCATTTATAGTTATTATGATTTAATTCAACTTACTTCTACATCACTTTTTTCTAATTTTGTATTTAGATCTTTTGAAGGTATTTAAATTACAAACCATTATGTTCTATTATTCTTTCAAATCCCATATTTAATAATTCCTCTTTAGTTATTGAATTATTATAATAAAAAACTGTATTTCCTTTTTGATATACTCTAGTTGAAAAAGCTGAATTTTCCTCTTTCAGAGTTACCTTTTCACATAACTTAGCATTACATTTGTAATCATGCCCAGATTTAAATACTGACGGATTAAAAATACAATGCCTTCCCGTACTTATATAACCAATTGGAAAATGAACATAATAAGATAAATCAGTATCTTTTAAATTTAACCCTTGCATTGGATAATCAAACTCTATAGCTTTAACTTTTTGACTTTTTAAAAATTTTAAACTACTATCTGTTAAGAGATTACTACTTCTAAATATGTTATAAGTCTTTTCATCAAGAAATTTCTCTGCTGACTTTATCCTTGGATCCCTTCTTATTTTATTCAAAAGTCTTCCAGGTATAATATTTATATCTTTATATAGCTTTCTTAAATGATATACTGTTCCCCAGTCATTAGCTACAATTTCCAACTCTTTTTCATTTAGATTTATAACTTTTAATATCTCATCCAATTTTTCTATTCCTTCATCTGTTAAATAGGGAAATACCAATGTTAATTTCTTGCCTCTTTCTTTTACAGCTTTTTGTACTAACTCAAAGTCTTGTGGTTGTTGAAGACGATTCTGGCAAAATTCTTCACCAAAATATATTCTATTGTAACTATCCAAAACCTTATTAACGTTTACAGCTTTTCTTATAAAAACTACTTTTTCCATAACGCCTATCTCCTTAATAATAACATTTTTCCATACATTCTTTATTGTATATATCTTTATAAATTTCCATAACTTCTGCCTTTATATTGGTTGGATCAGACGACTTATTTATAATATCTCTTACTCTAGATAAGAATCTTATATCCCTTTCCTTTTTTTCTATTATAAATTCTCTTCCTATAATTTTTAACGAATCAATATTAGATAAATTCATTTGACCAAGGAAACATGCTCCACAAGCATTAGAAAGAGACATTTGACGTTCCTTATATTTACTTGCTATGTCTGGTCTCTTTTCGTTAGTAAACGAACCTTTTTTATAATAGTTTTTAATACTTCTTACAGAACCACATCCTCCTCCAGCAAAGCCAGCATTTCTAACATAGTTACCTAGAGAATGATCATATGTACAATACCCATCATCATAATGACAACTTGAATTTAGAACCAACATCTCATATTCTAATTCTGGATTTCTCATTTTCAATTCATTAATTTCATCTATAGTCATATGTCTTGGAAGAATTATTCTACATGCTCCCATTTCTTTATAAAAATTTACAGCCTCATAATTGTATATAGACGAACATGTACTCATATGTATTTTTATATCATATCCTTGATCTTTTACAAATTGCAAAAGTCCTATATCCGATATTATTATTGCATCTGCTTTAGCCTTACATATATTTTCAATATTAAAAGCTAAAAATTCATATTGCTCATCACTGCATATAGTTTCGTTCATAGTTACATATACGTTCTTGCCATAATAATGACTTTTATCAACAACTTCTTTTAGTTCATTAAAAGATTTTAAATTTGAAACTCTATATGGTCTTCTATTTATTATTGGTATTTTAAATTTAGAATTAATTTCATCATCTATAATCCCACAATATACTTCATCTGCACCTGCTTTAATTATCCTTTCAATTTCATCTACTTGTCCTAATGGTGCCAATATTTTCATAAGTTTCCCCCCTAAAACATATCTTTTCAATTCTTTTACTTTTATTGTAATTATAACAATATAGCAAATATATTTTCAAGGTTTTTTGTTGTTTTTGTTGTTTTTTGTTTATATTTAATTTAATAATAAGTTCTTACCGTTAAAAAAGTTTTAAATTACTTATATGTTAAAAAAAGATAAGTTTAAAAATAAACCTATCTTTTCTGCTATTTTATGTGTTTTTTATTAATAATTAAAAATCTGATTCTTTTATATAATAAATCTGCTGAGTATTTGTTTTTGTTTTTATTAATATATTTTTTCCATAATACGGCAATAAGAAATAAAGTCTGTTTTCACCATTAACTTTTTTAGCTTGAAGTCCTTCTATTTCAGGCAGTAAAGATTCTTTTGTTTTATTAACTCCAGTAATAGAAACTGTTGATTTAAGAGTTCCTTTTGTATCCATTTTACAAATTTGAGCAGTATCGCCTTCAGCTCCTCCACTTATATAAACATTTGATGTTCCAGTCATTTCTAACCCTTGAAATGATTTATTAGGCCATACTCGTGCTTTTCCTTTCTGAGTAAAAGATGTAATACATGCTGACTTAGCTTTTCTCATATCTAAATTAGTATCATTTGTTTCTTTCAAAAGCATTTTTAAAAGTGCATTTCTATCATATATACTATAAGTAAAATCATTATCTGTATTACATATTCTAAAAATAATTCTATTATTATCTTGTGATGTAGCTGCTGCTACTCTCTTCGTTGTGCCTATACTTGTTGCATTCTTATTAGCATAGTTCATAAAACTAAATCTTTTCATATCAGTATAATCTAATTTTTTTCCTGGAGTATATTCAATTACTCCAATTTGAAGTGACCAATTCATTTCATCAGTAGATGAAGATTTACATCCTACAAGAAAATATGATTTATTATCATATTGCATATATTCTAAAGTTTGTCCATGACCACAATTACTTAAAACCATCTCATCTTTATAAGTTGCTGTATTTCCACTTATAATGCATCGCGAAAGATATGTTGTACTTTCATGTCTTTGAGTTACATAAAGATAATTTGAACCTATATAAAAATTTTGGACATTTAAGTTATGCTTCAATCCTTTAATATTATAAGCTTTTTCAGGTACAACTGATTTTGCATAAGCTTGTACATCTGAATTAATTAATGTAAACATTAAAATTGTACTAAACATGAGTGCAAGTATCTTTATTATTTTTTTCACTCTAATCTCCTCCTTATTAATTATAATATATTTTTGTAGCCCAACTAAAAAATCGCTGTATGTATTAAGTTTGTAACGATTTTGACACAAATGCCTCCAAGCAAATATTACCAATAACAATTTTATAATAAAACACTTAAAATTACCATTAGAAATCTAAAATACAAAACAGGTCGCCCAAAATATGATTCAGAGAAATTACTTAAACGATAAAATTTCCACACCAAGAAATGAAAAAATTCTGAAAAATAATAATGCACAAAAAAGTAACCATACTAAGATTTTAAGTTAGTATGGTTGCTTAATTTTTAGGACTTTTTTTACAACCTCAAGACAAATTATATACTAAATTCTTGGATTAACATGTACCATACAATGTTTTACACTTGAAAATTCTCTTTCAATAGCATCATGTACATTTTGAGCAATATCATGAGTTTCCACAAGTGTCTTATTTCCATCAGCTGCAATTTCAATATCCACATAAATTTTAGAACCAAAAAGCCTTGTTCTTATATCATCTATTTCAATAACACCTTGTTGTTTTAAAATCACCCTTTTCATCTCTTCTACTAGATTTATATCACATGATTTATCAACTAATTTTTCAATAGAATCCATAAAAATATCATAAGCTACCTTCACTATAAATAAGGATATCACGATACTTGCAATAGAATCTGCCATAGCAAAGCCAAGCTTTGCACCTATTATACCTATTAATGCTCCTACTGACGATAAGGCATCTGATCTATGATGCCATGCATCTGCCATTAATGCTCCTGAATTTACTTTCTTAGCAACAACTCGTGTATACCAATACATACATTCCTTCAATAATATAGATATAACAGCAGCTACTAAAGCAATAGTTTCTGGCATTAAAAAAGTTTCTGTTTCCCTATTTATAATCTTTATAACACCTTTATAGCCTATCCCTAAACCTGTTAAAAATAGAATTATAGCTAAAATAATAGAAGCCACACATTCAAGTCTCTCATGCCCATATTGATGTTCATCATCTGAATCTTTATTAGATATATTAACACCTATAATTACAATTAATGTACTAAATACATCTGATGCTGAATGTATAGCATCAGATATCATAGCACCTGACTTACCTAATATACCAGCTAATAATTTAAACGCTGACAATAAAAAATTCATTAAAATGCTTATTTTAGAAACCATCATAGCAATTTGCTTATCATTATACTTATCACATTTTTTTAAACTTAGTCGTTTCATAATAGTTACCTCCTAGAGATTGTTAAGATAGCTCTATCACACATGCTATTTATAAAACATACTATGTCATTTTCCATATACATCAAAAAACACCTATGGAACAATACCTACTGTCCCACAGATGTTATTTTTCAATCATCTGTTGCCACAAATAAAAGCAGTGGCCCGGCTCAAAACTAATTAGCCTGATTAGGTCTATACTGTATATTTATATTAAACATAAAAAGTATTTTATATATCTTATTCTCGTTTCCTAATTTTGTCAACAACTTCGATATTTTTTTGCCTATTTATTTTTACTTTTAAATAATTTACAATAGTTTATATTAACTAGAAATACAGAAAGGAAAATACTAATGACAGGAAAACAACATATGATAATTGGAACAACTGCCAGCATGATTATGGGTGCTTATCTTGTATCTAATAATTTAATAGATAATCCTCTACCCATTATAAATTTAGTTAGTGGCAGTATTGTAGGTTCTTATATGCCAGATATAGATTCAGATCAATCTAAAGCATCTCAAACATTTAACAAAATAATTACAAGCTTAATAATTATTTTTACTATTACTTATATTACTGGTCAAATACTATTTGTTAAAAATATTATTGATTGGCTACACATTAATGTAAAGAATTTAACTGGAATAATTCTTTTTTCAATAATTTCTTTATTAGGTAAGCTTTCTCCTCATAGAATGTTTACTCATAAAATTTTAGGAACTTTCTTATTCTGTTTAAGCATCCATTTAATAGAGAATACATATTTTACTTATGGATTTATTATGGGATATCTTTTGCACATTGTATGTGATAGATTCACAAAAAAGGGGAAATATCTAAACTTCTTTGAATTAAAGCTTCCATGTAAAACATCTAAGAACAAAATACATATACGTTGGTAAAAAAATAATGTTTGGATTAAATTTCTTGAATTCTTTAACCTTTCAAAAAATTTCAATCCAAACACTTAAAACAAATTAATAATCTTCATTAAAAGATAATTTCTTTCTATGCATGCCTATATTTATAACTAAAGCTATTGATATTATAGTTGTAAATAAAGAGCTTCCCCCATAACTTAATAATGGAAGCGTTATTCCTGTTATAGGTACAAGTTTTAATGTCATACCTATATTTTGAAAAATTGCAAAAAGCATATATGACACCATCCCAATAGCTATTAAAGAACCAAAAATATCTCTTGAAGTTCTTGATATATTTATCATCTGCACTATCATTACTCCATATAATGCAAGAACAAAAAGTGCCCCCACAAAGCCCCATTGTTCACTTATTGCAGTGAAAATAAAGTCTGTCTGTACTTCTGGAACATGAGCTGATGTATACCCTTCTTCAACATCGGGACTCAAGTTTAATTTATTTCCAAATACACCACCAGCTCCTATCCCTATCAATCCTTGGTTCAACTGATATCCATTTGAACTTTCACTTGATACTGAACTTATAAACTCTTCTATTCTATTTTTTTGATGTTCTAATATAATATTAGAATTCCATAAAACAACTATAGTTATTAATAATATTGAAATACCTGAATAAATAATTCTCTTATCTAATCCAGCTAGAAAAAGTATTCCAAATACTATAAAAAAGCATACCATAGTCATTCCCATATCCTTTTGTATTAAAATTAAAAACATAGGAATTATAGAATATCCTGCTAAAATGGCCAAATTCCTTATATCATTTATCTTCCCATCCATTTCTTGAATCTGCTTTGACAACATCAATATGATAGAAAACTTAGCCAATTCAGAAGGTTGTATTTGACATACTCTTAAATTTAACCATCCATATGCTCCATTCACTTTCTGCCCAATTCCAGGAATCCATACAGCTATAAGAAGCACTATTGTTGTCCAATAAATAATATTAGTTGCATCATATATATCTCTATAGTCAATGCATAAAAGAAAATATGTTACTAACATCGATAATGTAAACCATATCATTTGCCTTTTCACAAAAATATAGGGACTACTAAATTTACCTCCTTTAGTGCATAAATATATATTAAGTATTCCAAATAAACTTAATATTACCATAGACACAAAAAGAGGTACTTGTATTGATCTAATTTTCTTTATATTAAATCTCTTCTTTCTTATAATTCTAAAATTATCCATAATATTTCCCCCTCAACCATATAATCAATTATACATTTATTGGAAAATATTTTCTGCATTTTTTATAAATTATAAGATTTTTTTAATATTTAGCATCATATCTATTTTATAGTTTGAATTTTTTGTTTTAATTTAAATAATTAAAATCTAGCCCTACATAATTATGAATAATTTCAATTCTATCTCCACACAACTCCTTTAAATAAGAAATTGTGTCTACTCCAGTACAATGACCTACTATCAAACGTGAAACCTTTAAATCAATTAACTGTTTAGCAATATTTGATACTTCTTGCTTTGAAGCCTTTATTAAGTGCATTCCTCCAATAAAAGTATCAATATTATTTACACCCGTAATCCTCTTTGCCTCATTTAAAATATTAATCACTCCACAATGAGCACATCCTGAAATAACAACAAGACCTTTTTTAGTTTCAAAAGCAAGATTTATTTCATCCTTAAAATCATCTAATTCGTAAGTTCCATTTTGATTTTCTATATATAGCCCTTTATCTACTCTTATAGATTCTTTAGGTAACGAAACATTACATATGCACCATATGCCTTTATGTAATTGAAAACTTCCAGTTATTTCTCTTGATAAGTTTTTAAGTTGCCAAGCATCTTCTCCTATTCCAATATTTTTTATGGTTCCATTAGAATTTAACCTTACCTTATTACAAAAAGCTTGTTTATTAATAATAAAATTATCTTTATTAAGTAAACCTTTTATATTAGCAAGTCCTGATGCATGATCATAATGTCCATGACTAATTATTATTTTTTCACACTGTTTTAAATCAATATTTAACATTTTAGCATTACTCAAAAATATATCCTCTTGCCCAACATCATAAAGATATTTATGCTCTCCTATTTCAATATACAAAGATAATCCATGCATAGCTTTTAATTTACCGCTCAAAACTCTATTTTCACACAAAGTAACAATACGCATATTTTCTCCACCCTTATAAAGTATTTTATATATTCTATTATACGCTAAAATAGCAATTACTCTAAACAAAAGGAGTGCCATTAGCTGTTTTAAACTACTAACATGACACTCCCATTCAATTACATATTGAATTTTACTAGAAATTTTAACTTGTAATTCAATTATATATTACAATAATACATTTTTCAACAACAAACAAATTTTTCTGCATTTTATTGTATTGTTTTTTTGTTGTTTCTTTTATTATGCGCTAATTTTCAGATTTTTCAAATTTGTCTTCAATCAAATCCGCCCTGAATTTTATAATACTTTCCTGTTCATATGCCATAATCCCATTAAGCTTATAACCATTATTATTCGAATTAAACTTCAACTTAATTACTCTTTGATTATCTCTTCCTCCTATTATCATATCTTGACATCTATACCATGAATCCACACTTCTTATATTTTTGCAATAAACCATATAATTATTTCCCACTATTCTTTCAGCTTTAAAGTCTAACATTTCTTCACCAACAAACTGTATACTTCCATTAAAGCTATTTCCAGAATCATTTGAATCTATATCTATAAAGTCTACTTTTTTATTGGCACTATTCAAACACCATATACCTCCAAAATGCCAAGACGCATTTTCCTTTCCCCAATGATTTTCTACCAAATGAGATTGCACATAATCCCCCTTAAGTTCTAATTCTTCCTCTTCATCATATTTAATAATTCCAAACAAAAATTTTCCATTATCAGATGAAATATTAAGTTTAGTACATCTTTGTCTTAATCTATTACCTATAATCCATATTCCATCACTTTTCCATGAAGATAACTTTGTCTCTTCTTTAATTTCTGTTCGATACATATTATCTTTATCTAACCTTGCCTTAAACTCTTTTGCTTCCTCTCCTTTATAAGTCACTGTACCATAAAAACTTTCACCATGATTGCTAGATCTTATATCGAGTTTAGTCAAAATGCTATCTTTTCTATTTCCTAGAATCCATACTCCTCCATTTTTCCATGCACTATATCTATCTCTATTTTCAATTTGATAAGCAGACATATTATCCCCCTATAATATTTCTATAATGATAAAATTATATTCCTAAGCATCAAATTTATTACCAGGAAAAAATGATAAAATAAAGCCTGCTAACAACTAGCAGACTTTATTATACAATTTATTATTCTATTTCTATACTAGAACTAATATTATTTGTTATTACTTGTTTAGGTAAAATTATTTTTAGTTCTCCATTTTCAAATCTAGCTCTTATTCCTTCTCTTTTAACATTATCTAAATGAAATGCTCTTGAAAATTCTCCATAAAGCCTTTCTTTCCTTATATAACTATCTTTACTGTCATCATGGTTTTCTTGTCTCTTGGCTTTTATTACTAAATTATTATTAGCATAATCCAATGAAATGTCTTCCTTATTAACCCCCGGAAGTTCTGCACATACTAAATACTCATTATCGGTTTCTCTAACATCTGCACTAAATTTTCCCATGCCTCCAGTTAGTCCTATTGGTGTGAAAAAATCATCATTAAAGAAATCGCTTAAAAAATTTTCAAAATTTCCTCCAAATTCACTTGTACTATGATTTTTAAAAGGTATTAATCCAAACATACAAACGACCTCCTTTAATTTTTTATTTTCTATAAAGTTTGTAAAAAATTGAATTAACTTTATCTTTTTTACAAGTTTATTATAGCTCTAAGGTCAAAGAAGGTCAAAGTCAGATTAATCTAAATCATTTTTATTTTCATTTCAATCGAACCATAATTTTAATTTATCTCTTAATTGCTTTTATTTTTAACGTTTTTCTAACTTTTTCAGTCTTTGTTGTTTTACTTGATTTTCATAAATCCAGACATTAAACATATTCCATCAGCACCTGCTCTTAATGCATCTGCCTTATTATTATCACTAATTCCACCTAATGCAAAAACAGGTATATTGACTGCATTACATACATCATTTAAAAATACCAACCCCTTAGGTTTTAAACCCTTTTTACAATCAG
>SVCK01000104.1 GCA_015058375.1 Clostridium sp. | reverse complement strand
TACTAATACTTCTTCTCCAACTTCTGCTTTTACATCATCTGCAACATCTACAGTCATTGCATCAGCAGATTTTATTATTACAGAACCAGCATCAAGTTTAGTATTGTACTTATCAGCTTTTCCTGTAGCTGTATTAAAGTAGCTTAATACTACATCACTAAGACTTATCTTAGCAGTACCTTTAGCCTTAGTTTTGAATTTAAGAACACAGATTGTTCCATCTTCAGAAATTGCTTGTTTTTCTTTTTCTGTTAAGTATTGAACTTTTACTGATCCATTTCCTAAATCCTTAGTTTGGAATAACTTTCCGTATTTTTCTGTTAATCCAGAACCTTCAACACCTACAAATTCTAATTTACTTGAATCGTAATTTACTACGAATTCATAATTTTCAATAGGATCTACTCCCTTAAATTGAGACATTGTAACTGGTACTAATACTTCTTCTCCTACACCAGCCTTAACATCATCTGCAACATCGATTGTTACAGCATCTTTTACTTCAGCTGTACTATCTTTAGTTACATTTAATGTTGTAGTTACTTTTCCATTTTCAAATACAAAAGTAATTGTATTGCTTCCTTCTTTTAAGCTGTCTAGGTAAGAATTTGTAAAGTTAACGTTTCCATTTGAGATAGTATAATCTCTTCCCTTTACTAAAGTCTTATTATTATCTCTTATTTCTTTTAAAGTACCATCAGCAATAACTGCACTAACCTTTGCATTACTGTTTATTTTATAAGAGTTAGTATTTAATTTTGCAGATGGATTCTTAACAGGAGTAACTGGACCTTGTGGATTTTCTGAACTTGCTTTTCCATCTATAACAACACCGTTTTTAAATGAGTAATCATTATCTTGAATAAAGTTTCCAGACCAACCTTGTCCATTAAAACTCATTTGAATTACGATTTTTTCTCCAGCTGGTAACATACCGCTTCCAATGCTGATTTGACAAACTCTAGACTTTGTTGAATCGCTTTGATCTTCATTATCAAAGAATTTTGCGCTTATGTTACTTGTAAAATCATGATATCCGTCTACATTATTTTGTGTTCCACTATAGTAACAATGGAATTCTTCTGCTAAGTTATTATCGTTTGAGTAGTAATAGTTTAATTTAACAGTTGATAAATCGATTGCGCTTCCAGAATTATTTTCTAGATAAATATTACCAGTAATAGAATTTGATTCTGTTTGGTTTATTTGTGGTTGATAAGTACAGTTTAAACCATCTATACTGGCAGCAGCAACACTGCTCTTTTCTTTTGCTTGAACCGCTTTAGCATTTCCAGGCATTGCAACTAATGATGTTGCCAATAATGCTGCAGTAATTAATGAGCATAATTGTTTCCTTTTCATTATTTTTTCCCTCCTAAATATATATATATAAAACATTACATTAATGTAATATTTTTTACATTAATTTCTATTGCATCCTTTTCACATGTCTATTTTCTCACTTTTTTATGTATAATTCTACCTTTTTTCCTGTTATATAGATATTTTATCTTAAAATAGCTTTTTTTACGTTTACGATTACATTTAGTTATTTCAAGCAATATTTATACATTTTTACATTTTAAAAAAAACAGTTTAAATTTAATACAATTTAAACTGTTTTTTTATTTAATATTTTACACTAAAGCTTTTAACGCAAGTAAATCTAGGAAATTAACGCTACCATCTTTATTAATATCTGAATTTTCCTTATTAATTTCAATACCATTACCAGCATTATTTATATATCTCTTTAATAATGTATAATCTGATATATTTACTTCTCCATTTCCATCAACATCACCATATACTATTACTGGTTCTGGATTTTCTTCTTTAATATCTCCATAAACAACTCCTAAACCATTAGTAGCTATATATACTCTACCATAAATATTAGGATCACCTGTAATATCTGTATTAGCTATACCAAATGAATTATTATCATCATTAATTCTTAGCCATGTTTCTCCAGCATCATCTGATCTATAGAATCCATCAACATTATTAACTTTTGCGTGAGTATAAATTGCTGGATAATCTGAACCTTCTTTAGCTTTACCATAACCTACTGTCATAGCTGAATCTATCACATCATTTTTATTAAATGTTGCTCCAGAATCTTTTGAAACATGCATTCCATTTTTATCTGCAACCCATATGTTACCTTCCTTACCAGTAACAGCTTTAAACTTAGCTTCTGAATCAAAGCCAGATGCTGTCTTTGTAAATGATTTAGCTCCATCTTCACTCACATAAAAATCACCATTAGCAATTGCATAGAATTTCTTTGAATTTACTCTATCAGAACATACTTTAGCTCCAGCTGGAAGACCTATACTCTTAGTCCATGTTTGACCTGTATTTGTTGTAAAGTAAGTTTCATTACCTGCTGGTGCCCATATTATTGTTTTACTATCTGCACTTACAGCACAAGTACCACCTTGTATACTCTTGTCTCCATTTATATAGTTAACTGTATTCCAGTTATCTCCACCGTTATATGATATAACCATAGCAGTTGCATCAGGATATTTGCCTAAATCTGGGCATCCGACTCTTACCATGAATCCATTAGCTTCTTCGGCAAAATCCATAGATTCTGTATTGAATACTGGAACATGCATTGTTTGAGGTATTTCATTTAAGTCTCTATGAACAAATCCTCCAACATCTCCTTCACCTGATATAACTGTAGTATCTTTATATCCTGTACTGCAAAGGCAAAGAACTGCTGTTTCTTCAATTCCTTCAGCCATAGGAGTTATAGTAACCTTTTTATTGTCTTTTCCCCAATCAGTTAAGTTATTTGTACCATATAATGTAGCACCTGTACCATACATCATTCTATCTGAATTAAATGGATCAATTGCAACGCAACTTACCATCCATCCTAACTTAGGATTCTTTTCTGGATATGTGCTCTTTCCATCAAATTTCAACCATGGTACATTTGATATATCTAGCTTATATCTATCTATTATTGTTGGATATCCATCCCAATTCCAGATTGGAGTCCAAGTTTCTCCTCCATCAGTACTTCTCCAGAATTTAGTATCAGGCCACCATGAATTTAAAGCTGAAACTACTATTGTATTAGGATCTTTTGCATCTACACCAAGTCCACCATATCCTGAATAGTTATTTTCATAATCACTTGAAGGTTCTGGACTTATGTTTTTCCATTCACCAGTTTTAGTGTTATATTTAAACACATCACCCTTTGAACCATCATAAGGTCCACAATCATTACTATAAGTAACATATAATTCTCCATTAGATGCTAAAGTACCATGAACTGGTATGAAAGCTCTTGGATTAAATTCTCCAGTATTTTCATCCTTTTTAACCCAACTATCTTGATTATCTAATGTAGGTTGTCCTTCTACTGGTTCCCAAGTTTCTCCTCCATCATGAGTCACATATATACTTTCTGTTTGATCAGCAACACCGACATAAATTGTTTGACATGGTTTCTTAGTTCCATCTGGATTAGTACCTTCTGGTGCACTTGTTGGATCAAATGCTTCCCATACAACACCTATCTCATCTTTAAAATAATCATCTTTATAGTCACCTGTAGCAGTAAAGCTTTCTACTCTGCTCCATGTTTCACCATAATCTGTACTTCTCCATAATCCATTTCCATTACGTGCTCCCAAATAAAGAACATTGTTAGCAACAGGGTCTATCATCAAACGTTCACCCATTGATCTTCCTGGCATATTACCACCAGTTTTGAAAGGTAAATCTATCTTCTTCCAGCTATCACCTTTATCAGTTGATTTTAAAATCGAACCGTTTTCACTTGTCCAATCATTAGTATAAGTTCCAGCTAATATATAAACCCTATTTGTTTCAACAGGGTCTGTAGCTATACTTTCACAACCTAAATCATTCCAATGTTCAGCACTTACCCAGTCAGATAATCCTATCCAACTACTAGTTTTAGGATCCCATCTGTAAGCTCCACCCATATCTGTACGAGTGTATATTAAATCCTTTTCACTTGGATTAAATACTATGGCTGGTATGTATCCACCACCACCACCTGTTCTTGCATGATGCCATGTATATGGTCCATTTTCAACTTTAGTATAAGGTCCCTTACTATGTCCTGCATCAGATGCATATGAAATCACTGGCGAAAACGCTATCGATGTTGCAACAATTGCAGTTAATAAGTTACACATAGTTCTTTTCATAATCTCTCTCCTCCTTATTTTTCAAAAAGCATATTAAAAATATCTTTTATACTTATTTAACATAACTTTTATACAATTTTCTCACATTGTTACATTAACTTTCTACTAATTTTCTTGAAAAGAACTATTCTTATCGCGTATTATTATTTTTTTTGCTATTTGTTTCTTTACGCTTAATTTTAAAATCTTGAAGAAATATTTTTATCTATTAACTTTAATATATCTTTTAATTCTTTATAATAAATTTGTCCTGGTGCTGAAACATTTTCTACACATCCAAAAGTTAAAGCTGAACCAAATATCTCTCCTGACAATCTGCTTATCATCCCTAAAGATCCCATAGACATTGTTATTATAGGTTGTTGATTATAGTTATTTCTTATAATACACGTTGCTTTAAGCAATGTAAGTACATCTAATTGATTTCTTGGCATTACAGCAATTTTAGGAAGATCTGCATTAAACTCAATCATCTTTTCAAGTCTTTTCACTATAACATCTTCACTAGGTGTCTTACTAAAATCATGATTAGAAACTATAACTTTAAGATTATTGTCATGTGCCTTATCTATTAAATATTTTACTTCATTATCTCCTATAAACAATTCTATATCTACAATATCTATTAATTTAGTTTTTATTATCTCTTCATTCAACTTTGCATACTCTTCATTTGATAATGTTTTTTCTCCACCTTCTTTTTTACTTCTAAAAGTAAAAATCAAAGGTTTATCTTCTAACATATAAGAGATATTTTCCAATGTTTGCTTAACTCTGTCTATATCTTCTACTTCAGCAAAATAATCAACACGCCATTCTAAAATATCTATATCTAACTTACTATATTCCTCTGCCTGTTTTAATAATTCTTCTTCTGTTCTTCCTGTCAAAGAAACACATACCTTTGGAACTCCTTGTCCAATTTCTAATCCTTTTGCCCTTACAATTTTTTTCATCTATTTCACCCCAAAAAAAGTACTATATATCTATTATATAGTACTTGTCATATTATAACCATTTTTATTACTTATCTATTTTCTTTTTAATTATCTTACCATCTTTCTTAGTAACTATACCTTTAGAATAAGTCTGCAAAAATTCTCCTTCATATTTTATATCTGTGCCACTTTTTATATCTTTAATCCTATTTTCTTCTGGATAATTTATATATGCTTTACCATTATAATCTATACATATATCTGATATTGCTTCTTGATTTTTCAAATTAAATCTACTCCATTTATAATTTTTTTCAGTTACATCAGCATAATAAATCATATCTGTTTTTCCGTTATTGTCATTACAAAAATATACTTTATTATTTTTATCTGTTGCTAATATTTTAGGCCTTTGCGAATTTGGTATTGTAATGCTATTATTACTATTTAATATAGATATTTTATTATTGTTCTCTACAACTGCATTACTACTTATTACTGGCACAACTATGTTTCCTATAGCTTTATTACTTTCTATATTTTTGAGTTCATTCATTTGATTAGCATAATATAAATCAGATTTTCCATCTTCATCTTTTACTTTTATATACAAACTACTGCTCGCTGTTGAAAAAGCTATCAAATCTATCTTTTGCGAATCTTTAGCTTTTATTTTTATTTGATTCATATTAAAATCTGTAATTACACTTCCTTGGCCACTCTTAGCATCGTAACTTATAGGTACAAAATACTGTTTTCCGCTCTTAACTATTTTCTCTATTGCTATTATTTTATTACAATCAGTAAGCCACTTATAATATACTAACTTTCCACTTACTTCTTTATAAGTATCCTTTCTATTATCTTTAGCATTATATATTTCTAAAGTATCATTTAACATGTATGAAATAAATGTTCCATCATAAGAAATTCTAACATCATCTGCATGCTCATTTATAGAAATTTCCATAGCTTCACTCTGTCCTGAAGTTTCTACCTTTTCAATTTCATAACTGCTTTTATTAACAAGATAAATTTTTTCAACATATAAAAAAATCAAATTTTGTATTAAAACAGCAATCACCGTACAAATGAATAATGTTTTTACTACCTTCATCCTTAAACCTCTCTTTTTATTTTTCAACATAGAACGCTGTAGCAACTAATCTTTCTCCATCCCATGCATTTGGTGAATTTCTAACTTCACCATCATAATACATTGTTGACGAATAGCCTCCATCCAACACTCCAACATTGACAGCACCTCTTTTTGCCATTATCTCTTGTATATCATAAAAAGTTGCTCCTGGCATAGTAATCTTTCTCCCATCCATTACAAGAAAAATTACAGTTCCATCTGCTTTTTGTCCTACTGCTGTCCTCGGATTATATCCTCCTTCTAAAGGATCTCTTATCTGTTTTACACCATCTACTATAATACTTCTTTCACTAAAACACATTGCTTCTTTTACATTCATCTGCTTTAGTTCTTTTAAAGAATGAGATCCAATCACAAGTTTTCCATCTTTCTTAAAGGCAATAACATTTTGTTTAATATTTTCATTATATTTATCTTTTGGATATATTACTTTTCCATCAGAAATAACAAAACCTTCTGGTTCTGAAGCTGTCCCCCCATATGATCCATTACCCTTAAAAGCACCTCCATTTATGGCTGCAAGTGCATCATTATCTTCTGCCATCTCACTTGTTCTCTGTCCCATTTTTCCTAAATACTTAGTCATTGAAGCTTTAATTTTTAAAGGATTTTTTATTTCTAGTATATATGCAATGTATTTATCCTCTTGATCTTTATAAAGTTGTACATCATTATCAGTAGTATATTCCACATCAATTTTATCTAAATCTTGATTTTCTTCATTAGATACTTGTTCTGTTTTCCCCATCATATTATTTAAAGTATCTTGTGAAAAAATATTAGTTAAATAATAAGCATGTCTTGTTGCAAGAAGTGTTGACACAAAAACTTTTCTTGAATTTTTATATGGTCCAAAAAATAATACAAAAGGCGTAGTAACAGCTATAAACACTAATATATATATCATATATATTAGCACATCTATCTTTTTCATTTTTTTAGCTTTTTTCTTCTTCTTCTTAATAACAAACACCTCCTAATATAAAATTTGAGACCTAAGAAATTATTTTTATATAACTTTTTAGGTCTCTTAACTTATCTCGTTACTATATTTGCATTTTCTAAATAAACATCTTGATTATCTGGTAATTCTAAAACTTCTTCATCAACCTTTTTAAATGCCACTGATAACATTAATTTTATTCTATTCAATTGATTAACATGAGAAGCTCCTGGGTCATAGTCAACAGCTACTATATTAGCTTTAGGATATTTCTCTTTTAATATCTTTATCATTCCTTTACCTGTAACATGGTTTGGAAGACAAGCAAATGGTTGCATACATATAATATTATCTGCGCCACTTTCAATAAGTTCAATCATTTCAGCTGTTAAAAACCATCCTTCTCCTGTTTGATTTCCTAGAGATAATATAGGCGATGCCATATCTGCTAATTCTTCAATATGCTTAGGTGCACTAAATCTCTTTGATTCATTTAACGCTTTTTTCATAACTTTTCTGTAGCTTTCCATCCATTTTATAACCAAAGAACTTACATTCTTTCTTAATTTAGTTGAACCTAATTTTTCATATTTAAACACTTCATCATAAGCACTATAGAAGAAGAAATCCATTAAATCAGGCATAACAGCTTCTGCGCCCTCTTCTTCAATAGTTTTAACCACATCATTATTCGCAGTTGGATGGAACTTAACTAATATTTCTCCTACTAGTCCAACTCTAGGTTTTACTATATCTAAACATTCCAGATTATCAAATTCTTTTATAATATTTTTTATATTTTTATGGAATTCTGACTTACTTCCGTTTTTAACATTTTCTTTAGCAATTTCATTCCACTTCTTGTACAGTTCATTAGCCGAACCTTTTACCTTTTCATAAGGTCTTGTCCTATAAAGGACCCTCATAAATAAATCTCCATAAATTACAGCCATCAATGCTTTCTTTATAAGTCCATAAGTTATTTTAAATCCTGGCTGTTTCTCCATTCCTAATACATTGAATGAAAGTACAGGTATATTTTCAAATCCAGCTTCTTTCAATGCTTTTCTTAAAAATCCTATATAATTTGTTGCTCTACACCCTCCACCAGTCTGGCTTATTATAAGCGATGTATTATTTAAATCATATTTTCCTGATTTTAAAGCATGAATCATTTGTCCAACGACTATAATTGATGGATAACATGCGTCATTATTAACATACTTTAATCCTTCTTCTACTGCTTCATTGTCTATTGATGGCAATACTTCAACATTATAGCCACTAGCCTTTACAGCTTCTTCAACTATTTCAAAATGTATAGGTGACATTTGTGGAATTAAAATTGTATGTGTTTTTCTCATTTCCTTTGTAAATGTAGGTGTACTATAATCAATTTTTTCTTCTATCGCTTTATAGTTATTCCTTCTTCTTTCTTCCATAGCAGCTTTTAACGATCTTATTCTAATTTTAGCTGCTCCTAAGTTATTTCCTTCATCTATCTTTAAACATGTATAAATTTTACCCTTAGAAGCTAATATTTCTGCAACTTGATCAGTTGTTACAGCGTCTAATCCACATCCAAATGAATTTAATTGAATAAGTTCTAATGAATCTTCTTTCGCTATAAAATTAGCTGCTCTATATAATCTAGAATGATACATCCATTGATCTACAACTCTTAACTTATAATCTAATTCTTCACCTAAATGAGCTATACTGTCTTCTGTTAAAACAGCCATATCAAAAGAATTTATTATATCAGGAATACCATGATTTATTTCGGGATCTATATGATATGGTCTACCACATAATACAATTCCTGTCTTACCTGTTCTCTTAAGATATTCTAGTACTTCTTTTCCTTTATTACGTATATCTTTATCAAAATTATCTCTTTCATCATAAGCGGCTTTTACTGCGTCTTCAACTTCTGCTTTTGTCACATTATAATCAGAGAATTCTTCAAGTATTCTTTTTACTAACGCTTTTCTATTTTCCAATGAGAAGAAAGGTTCTATAAATTTAATATTTTCTTCCTTAATAATATCCATATTATTTTTTATAACTTCAGGATAAGATGTTACCATTGGACAATTATAATGATTATCTGAGTCTTTAAATTCTACTCTTTCATATGGAATACATGGATAAAATATTGTTTTTATTCCTCTATTTATTAATGACATAATATGTCCATGTGCAATTTTTGCTGGATAACAAGCTGATTCAGAAGGTATAGTTTCTATTCCAAGTTCATATACTTTTTCGCTTGAAACTGGAGATAGTTCAACTCTAAAACCTAGCTTAGTTAAAAGAGTAAACCAAAATGGATAATTTTCATACATATTCAATACTCTAGGTATTCCTATAGTTCCCCTTTTAGCTTCTTCCTTCTTTAAAGGTCTATATGAGAAAGTTCTCTTAAATTTATATTTATAAAGATTCGGAATTTCTTCCTTTACCTTATCTATTCCAAGACCTCTTTCACATCTATTTCCTGAAATAAATTCTTCATCTGTAGAGAATTTATTTACTGTCAATAAACAGTTATTTCCACATCTACCGCATCTTCTAAAGTCAGTTGTCATTTCAAAACTTTCTATTTTATCCCTGCTTAATAATGTAGTTTTACTTTCTTCTGTATATCTTTCTCTTGAAATTAAGGCACATCCAAAAGCTCCCATAATACCTGCAATATCAGGTCTTACAACTTCTCGTTTTGATATAAGTTCAAAACTTCTAAGCACTGCATCATTATAGAAAGTTCCTCCTTGAACTATTATTTTTTTGCCCATTTCCTTTTCATTTCTTATTTTAATAACTTTAAATAAAGCGTTCTTAATAACTGAATAAGATAAACCTGCTGATATATCACTTACTTGAGCACCTTCTTTTTGGGCTTGTTTTACCCTTGAATTCATAAATACTGTACATCTTGAACCCAAATCAACTGGTGCTTTTGATTTTAACGCTTCCTTTGCAAAGTCTTCAATTTTCATATTAAGAGATTTTGCAAAACTCTCTATAAATGAACCACACCCTGATGAACACGCTTCATTTAACAGAATAGAATCAATAACTCCATTTTTTATTCTTAAGCATTTCATATCTTGTCCACCAATATCAAGAATGAAATCAACTCCTGGTAAGAAATATTCAGAAGCTTTGTAGTGAGCTATTGTTTCAATTTCTCCAATATCAACATGTAAAGCTGCCTTTATTAAAGATTCTCCATACCCTGTAACTGTAGAATTAACAATCTCTACACCTTCTGGAAGTTTCGAATATAAATCTTTTAGAATTTCTATTACTTTATTTAAAGGACTTCCACCATTACTTCCATAATAACTATAAATAATTTCTCTATCTTCATTTATAAGAACTACCTTAGTTGTAGTAGATCCAGCATCAATTCCTAAAAAAGCCTTTCCTTTGCAATCTTCAAGTTTTCCTCTCTTTGCTTTAGCCTTTTTATGTCTTTCATTAAATGCTTTATATTCTTCTTCATTGTTAAACAAAGGCTGTAATCTATCTATATTTTCTTCTTTTACATCACTTATGTCTTTTACTTTATCTACTAAATCACTAAATTTAATTTTTTCATTTTCTCTTGACATAATTGCTGCTCCATAAGCAACAAACAACTGAGAATTTTTAGGAAATATTATTTCGTCTTCTCTAAGTTTAAGTGTTTGAATAAATCTATTTCTAAGCTCTGATAGGAAGTATAATGGTCCTCCTAAGAATGCCACTTTTCCTCTTATAGGTTTACCACAAGCAAGTCCACTAATTGTTTGATTTACAACAGCCTGTAATATAGATACTGCTATATCTTCAACTGCTGCACCTTCATTAATTAGAGGTTGAACATCAGTTTTGGCAAAAACTCCACATCTTGATGCTATTGGATATACAACTTTATGATTTTTAGCTAGCTCATTTAATCCTGCAGCATCTGTATTTAAAAGTGCTGCCATTTGATCTATAAATGCACCTGTACCCCCTGCACAAGTTCCATTCATTCTCTGCTCTATTCCACCTTTAAAGTATGTAATTTTAGCATCTTCTCCACCTAGTTCAATTGCTACGTCTGTGGATGGTATTAATTCTTCAACTGTCTTTGTGCAAGCTATTACTTCCTGTACAAATTTAATATTTAGCCAATTAGATACTGAAAGTCCTCCTGAACCAGTAACACTTATTGTAATTTCAGCATTTCCTATCATTTCATAGGCTTCTTTTATCAATTCAATTATTGTGCTTTTTATATCTGAAAAATGTCTTTTATATTTACTGTAAATAACATTTTGATCATAATCTAAAGCAACTACTTTAACAGTTGTAGAACCGACATCCAATCCTATATTGTATCTTTTCATTTTCACACCTACTTAATTATTAATATGCTAATATCTATTATACATTTTAAACTATGTTTTTCAAGTTTTAGTTTAATGTGCAAATATATCGATTTTAAGTAATATAATATTGTACTTTTGTATATAATATATAAACTATGTCTATAATCGTAATAGTACAATTTATACTAGGAGGTAATATGAACTTTTTTAATGAAGGTAACAAACTATATAACACACAGGACTATAAAAGAGCTATCGACTGTTATAAAAAAGCAATAGAAACTAAAGATAATGAAGCTTGTTCCTATTACAATTCCGGTGTATGCTTCATTAAATTAAAAGATTATGATAATGCCATAGCAATGATAAAAAAAGCTTTACTACTACATACAGAAAGTAAGTACTATTTTAATCTTGGATATTGCTATGCTATGAAAGAAAATACAAATAAAGCCCTTATTAATTTTAATCTTGCATGGGCTCTTAATAATGAAGACACAGATTGCGAAAAGGCTATAAAGTTAATAACTTCTCGATTAAATAAAAAATAAAATTGATGTATCAAAAAAATTTTATAATTTTTTAGGTGTTAAAAGACAGTAAGCAGATTTGTGTAAATCCAAATCTACCTACTGTCTTTTTTGTATTGTTAGTTATATAAAAGATTTAAAATTCTCCAGCTATACTTTCTATTTTATATTGAGTATCAAATTTATTGGTATCAAAATAATCTCCAGCGATATAAAAAGTCGTATCTAAATTAACCCATCTATTTTCCTTACTTATATAAACTTGATTCCAAGAATGACTTACAAACTCTTGTCCATTATAAGCTTTTCCAACAATAATTCTAGTCTTTAAGCCTACTGATTTAGCCATTGCAGTATAAAGGCACGCATAATCTAAGCAAATTCCCTTTCTATATTTAAAAGCTACAATTGCTCCACTTTCAGCCTCTTTACCTTCACTTAATATAAGTTGTGCTTTTTCATCATCATAAGAAATATTACTTCCTATCCATGTATAGATTGTTTTTGCTTTAGCTTTCTCTGATTTTTCTCCTTTAGTAATCTCCTGAGCTTTCAAATTTATCTCATCATTTGATTCTACGCCTTCATCAATAGTTATTCCATTATAATAGATAATTTTATTAGCTGCGACCTTTTCTTGTATACCATTTGACATAGAAACAAGTTGACTTTTATCTACTATATCTGCAACCTTTGCATACATATTATTATCATTAAAAACTGCTATTGCTTTATTGGGAGAAGCTATAGTATTGTATATTGAAATAGACATAAATACTAATATAACAAATATAATGCCTCTTATTGCTCCAAATATAATTGAAAATACACCTAATATAAATTTATTTTTCATACTTTTAAATAAATCTCTAAACATAAATTTATTTAGTAAGCCTAATATCATCTCAATAATTACCTTAATTATAATGAACACAACTCCTAAAACAAGAATATGCATTACACCACTATTACTAACTTTTTCGCTAAAAAATTTGTTAAAAAATATACTTATTTGGTAATCTAAATTTTCATAAGTAAACACTACTATAAAAAAAGTAATTATTGTTGAAATTCCTGAAAATATAGGATCTATTGCCTCCTCTAAATCTAAATTTCTAAGTACTCTTCTCATAGTCGATATTATACTTACTACAATAATGCCCAAAATCACTAAAGTTTGAATATTAATATCCACTGTTAAACACCTCTAATCAATATTCTCCATATCTAAGACTTCATTTACTACTTCTTTAGATATTGAATAATCATACCCTCTGCCTACAAGGTACCTACATAATTTATTCCATAATTTAAACCTATCGTTTTCTCTTTTTATAAGAGTTTTATATTTCTTTTTGGTCATCTCAATTGCCACAACTTTTTCATCATCCGATTCAATCTTATTAATGAATTCATCAATTATTTCAACTGAAATTCCTTTTCTAATTAAAGAATATTTAATCTTTTGTTTTCCTTGAGTAGATATCCTATCTTTTATATACATCTTTACATAATTGCTATCATTTATAAAATTATATTCCTTAAGAAAATTAATTACAATTTCTATGCTATCAAAATCATATCCTTTTTCCATAAGTTTTTTTTGCATTTCTTTTTCAGTCTTGTAACTTCTTTCAATAATCTTCAAAGCTGTTTCTTTACATTTTGACACATTTTCTTTTTTAGCCAAGCTCAAAAGTTTTTCTTCATCAACTTCAGAATTTACTCTTAAATTTTCTCTATATACAAGTTCACTATATATAGAAAATGCATAAGCATTATCTATATAAACATTAACTCTTTCTTTATTTCTTTTTTGAACTTCTATTTTTGTTATTTTCCCCAAAACACTATTTCTCCTCTAGTCTCTTTAATATATGAATTGTAGGCTCTCTAAGTACTTGTTTAGCTACTTCATATATTCTATCCTTATCTATATTATTTAAACTTTCCATATCACTTACAAACTCAAAAATGTCCTCTCCTTCAAGTTCTTGATGAAGAATATAATTACATAATTCTGCTGAATCTTCTAAAGTAGATATAACTGCAGTTTTGTAAACTTTTTTCATAATTTTCAAATCTTTATCTCCTATAACAATACTTTTATTTATAATTTTTTCTAAAGTTTCATCAATTGCCTCTATCGTTTTTTGCACATCATCTTCAGCAACTGCTGTATAAATATATAATGTTTTTATATTCTTAGTCATATCAAGTTGAGTATATATATCATAAGCTAATCCTCTATTTTCTCTTACTTCTCTAAACAATAAAGAGTTTGCACTTTCTCCTAATCTATGAGTAAGTATTCTTAACGGAAGTTCATCTTCCTTTTTTATATTTGGGAAAGTATATAAATATACTATAGTACTCTGTTCCATATCCTTCTTATAACTTGTTTTAGTTACAAAAGCATTCTTTTCATCCACAATATTTTGCTTTATTATTTTTTCTCCACTCCAATTAGAAAAATGTTTTTCTACTAAAGCTTTTGCTTCTTCATGCTCTAAAGAGGATACTATAGTAATTAGTGAATTTTGAGGTATATAAAATTTATTATAATACTTAACAATATCTTCTCTCGTAAATCTTTTTACCTCTTCTTCAATTCCTGTCACATCTATTCTTAAAGGACTATTTTTAAAAGCAAGTTCATTAACTTTTTTAAAACTTAAATCTTCTATGTCGTCTTTGCTTGTCCTCATTTCTGCTAGAATTACTCCTCTTTCTTTTTCTATTTCATTCTCTGGAAAATTTGAAGATGTAATCATATCTCCTAAAAGTTCAACGGCATTTTCAAATTCTTCACTTAAACAGCTTATAGTATAAACTGTATCATTATATTCTGTATATGCATTATATTCTCCACCTAAGGCTTCAAGTTCATAATTTAATTCTTCATTTCCCCTTTTATTAGTACCTTTAAAAAGCATATGCTCAATAAAATGACTTAGCCCTTTTTCGTTCATATCTTCATCCATTGCCCCTACTTTTAGTCCTATATTTATAGATGATATTAATGTATCTTTTTTTATTGTTAATATTTCTAATCCATTTTCTAGTATATGTTTCTTTACATCAAAATTAAATTTTATCATTAAAACTCTCCTTTTTTCCTTATAGCAATTTTAAATATAATCTTTTTTCACCAATATTACAATAATATTATTCTATTATTATGTTTTATATCCTTTCAAATTTATAATATAATAGATTTATGTATACAGATTTAATTGTGTGGAGTGATTAAGTTATGAAAAAAAACATTTTAATTGTTGAAGATGAATTTAGAATAAGATTTTTACTAAGAGATTATTTTGATACAGACGAATTTAATGTGCTTGAAGCAGAAAACGGACAACAAGCTTTAGATATATTTAAAGACAATAAAATCGATTTAATTATTCTTGATATAATGATGCCGATCATGGATGGTCTAACTACTTTAGAAAAAATAAGAGAAGTATCTACTTTGCCTGTAATTTTACTTACTGCTAAAGGTGAAGAGGAAGATAAACTTCAAGGATATGATTTTGGTGCTGATGATTATGTCACAAAACCTTTTAGTCCAAAAGTATTAGTTGCAAAAGTTAAAGCACTTCTAAAAAGAACAAGAAATGATGTTGATTCAAGTACCCAAAACTATGGTGGTATATTAATTAATAAATTATCTCATGAAGTTAAAATTAATGATAATATTCTTCCTTTATCTCCAAAAGAATATGAACTTCTTATTTATCTTATAGATAATAATTCTATAGCCTTATCTAGAGATACTATCCTAGATAATGTATGGGGAATTGATTATTATGGAGATATTCGAACTGTCGATACTAATATAAAAAGATTAAGAGAAAAATTAGGGGATAAATCTAATTATATAGTCACTGTAAGAGGAAGTGGATATAAATTTGAGGTGACAGAATAAATGAAGAGTAAAATTTTTAGGAAATTATACAATAAAGTATCAACTAGGCTTTCAAGCAAACTATTCTTAATTACATTTGGATTATTAATAGCCTTAATGACTACTATTATAATATTTCAGTTATTCTTTTTTGAAGGTTTTTATGAAAAGCAAAAAACAAAATCTCTTGTAAAACAAGTTAATAGTTTTAAAAACTTTTACTCTTATGAAATGGAGAATAATAATACCCTTTATAGTGGAATGTTTTCATTTGAAGAATTAACAAACTCTAAAGTAGGTTTATATTCTCTTACTGATGGCAGTCTTCATGTAAAAGATAAAAGAGATTCAACTTCTTATGACTATCAAATACTAGCTGCCTTTGCTGATGAAATGGTAAATGATGATAACGTGCTTTCTGCTGCAATTCAAAATAGAACAATCACCAAAATTTTTTCTGATCCTTTATCAGGCAACACCAAAATTGGTGCTGTAACATCTATGTCCTTAAATAGCAAAAATGATACATTATTAATTTGTGTAGCCTCTGTACAACCAATTAAAGAAGCCACAACAGCAATAAATACATTTTATTTTTACATATTTATAGGATTTATCTTTTTAGCTATGTTTATATCTTCTTTATATTCTAAATTAATATCTAACCCTCTTTCTAAAATTAACAATGTTGCTATAAAAATGAGTAACATGGACTTTTCTGAAAGATGCATTGCTTCTACTAATGATGAAATTGGAAATTTAGCTAATACTCTTAATTTTCTTTCTGATAATCTAAAAGGAGCTTTGATAGATTTGCAACAAAAAAATAAGCAACTTCAAAATGATATTGACAAAGAAAGAGAACTAGAAAATATGCGAAAAGATTTTGTTGCTTCAGTAAGTCACGAACTAAAAACACCTATTGGTATAATTGCAGGTTATGCAGAAGGTATTAAGGATGGAATTGTTTCTGGGAACAAACGTAATCTTTACTTAGAAACTATAATTGATGAATCAAAAAAGATGAGCATACTTGTATCAAATATGTTAGAACTTTCAAGATTAGAATCAGGTGTAATTAAACCTTCTTTTGAAATTTTCAATATAAATAGACTTATTAATAAAGTTGTTAAGAAACATATTCAAAACGCTTTAGATAATAATCTTAATTTATGTTTTGAGCCGAAAACACAATATTCTTATATATCTGCTGATATATTTCAAATGGAACAAGTTCTTACTAATTTAATTACAAATGCCATAAAATATACTCCTCATGGAAATGATATTATTGTTAGTATATCAAAAGAGGAAAACTTCTTTAAAATTTCTGTTATTAATTATGGAAGTCACATTAATTCTGAAGAAATCAACCATTTATTTGATAAATTCTATAGAGTAGATAAATCAAGGAAAAGAGAAAATAATAGTACTGGTCTTGGACTTCCTATTGTTAAAAATATACTTGAACTTCATAATTTCAAGTATTCATTACAAAATATAGATAATGGTGTTGAATTCTATTATTATGCACCTAAAGCTGACTATGAAACAGAATATTAAAATATAAAAAATATTACTGAATATCTAAAATTTTCAGTAATATTTTTTATGCATTATTTTATATCATTCCACCATCTGCTCGTATAATCTGTCCTGTAATATAACTTGAATCATCACTGCATAAAAATGCAGCTATCTTTCCTATCTCTTCTGCTTCTCCAAATCTACCCATAGGTATTTCATCTTCTAATTCTTTTTTATCTTCCTCATTTAAAAAAGAATTCATTTTTGTATTAATCACACCTGGTGCTATTGCATTAACTCTTATATTTGATGGTGCCATTTCTTTAGCTAAAGCTTTAGTAAATAAATTAATTCCTCCCTTTGATGCTGAATATAATACTTCACAAGAAGCTCCTACATCGCCCCACATAGACGATATATTTAAAATAGTTCCTCCCCTTGTAAGCATATGAGCAATTACATTCTTAGTAAGATACATTGCTCCAAGCAAATTGCTTTTTATCAAGCTGTCTATTTCATCTTTTCCAGCATCCATAAATAGACCTATAACACTTCTTGCCGCATTATTTACCAAAATATCAATCTTACCAAAATGATTTATTGTTTCATTTACTATATCCTCTGTATTTTCATAAATCGAAATATCTTTTTTTATTTTCATTGCAGATACTCCTATTTCCTTAAGCATTTGATAAGTTATTTCTGCTCCTTCATCATCTTTTGAATAATTAATTACTATAGCAGCACCTTCTTTTGCAAGTTCTAATGCTATTGCTCTTCCAATTCCTCTGGAAGCCCCTGTTACTATAGCTACTTTTCCTGTTAATTTTCCCATATAGTTTTCTTCCTTTTTTATTTCAAAGTTTCTAAAAATACTCTCAATGCATTTTTATAATATATCTTTTCTATTTCATCATATGAAAATCCTTCTTTATTTAAAATATCAGCTAGCTTATTCATTTCAGATGCATTTTTAATTTCAACTTGATTTTTAATTCCATCAAAATCACTACCTATTGAAATCACATCTATTCCTCCTATATTCTTAATATGTTTAATATGTCTTATCATATCTTCAATAGATGATACTTTATTTTTACCAAGAAAATCAGAGCAAAAATTAATCCCCATTACTCCACCTTTCTCAGCTAATAGCTTTATCATATCATCTGTTAAATTTCTTGGATTATCTGTTATACTTCTACTATTTGAATGTGAAACTATAAAAGGTTTTTTACATAACCTTTCTAAATCATAAAAACCTGCATCTGACAAATGTGATGCATCTGGAATCATACCTAAGTTTTCCATTTCAGATACTATTTCAATTCCTTTTCTCTCTAAACCTCTATCTTTATATATATAATTATAATTAGGATATCCAATACTATTTTTATAATTCCAAGTTAATGTTATAATTCTTACACCTTTATCATATACCTTTTTTAAATTTTCAATCTTTCCCTGTAAAACATCTCCCTCTTCAATTGAAAGAAATGCTCCAATTTTACCTTTCTTGTATGCCTCATTTAACTCAGTAATATTTCTTACTATTTCAATATATTTATTATTTTTTTCTAATTCGTTTATAAAATTATTATACATTATTTCAAATTCTAAATATAAATCATCTACTTCTCCTGCATTAACAAAAAATGCAAATACCTGCGCTAATGCTTCTCCTTCTCTTAACTTTTTAATATCAACACTAAACTTATTTTTGCTTAATTCTTGATTTTCATATAATATCCTAGATGCTGTATCACAATGTAAATCTATATATTTCATTAAATCACCTCTCCATTATAAATTAAGTATATGAATATTTTAAATTTATTTTCCTTTATTTTACATATATTGAAATTATTTCTTAGTGGTGCTATAATAAATCTATCTTTAGAATAGGTGGTGGGTTTATTGTATAAAATAATTACTATCTGTTGTGGCAATGTAAATTGCTATTTGATTGACTGTGGTGATTTTGCCATTTTAATAGATACTGCTAGAGAAAAGTATAGAGAATTTTTACTTGAAAAGTTAAAAGACTATACTATTCCTTTAATAATTTTAACACACGGACACTATGATCATACTGCTAATGCAGCTTTTTTAGCAAAGCATTTCAATTCTAAAATTGCTATGCATAAAGCTGATTACAAATTATCAAAGAATAATTTAATTAATACTATATATTCAAATTCATTTTTGGGCCCCCTATTTAAAAAAGCTTCTCTATGGGATTTTAAAAACACTCATGTAGACGATTTCGAACCCGATATTTTTTTAGAAGATGGTCAAAATTTAAGCGAGTTTGGTATAGATGCAAAGGTTCTTCATCTTCCTGGTCACACTAAAGGTTCAATAGGAATCCTGCTTAATGATAATGAACTTATTGCTGGAGATATTTTTATGAACTTTTTATATCCTTGTGAGTCCTTAATTGTTGAAGACCTCGATATGCTAAGAAAGAGTATAACTAAAATTGAATCTCTTAATTTAAAAGTTCTATATCCTGGTCATGGAGGTGCTATTACTTCTGTTAAGGTAAATTTTTAAATTTCATAAAAAAGAATGAAGACCTTGAAATGATTACTTTCATCTCAAAGTCTTTATTTATTATGATTAATATAAAGGATGTTTTTCACTTAGAGCTATAACTTTTTCTCTAATTGGTTTCAAATCTCCATCCTTGTTTCTAATTGCTTCATCAATAATTTCTGCAACTACTTTCATATCTTCTTCTTTAAATCCTCTTGTAGTTACTGCTGCTGTACCTATTCTTACTCCTGATGTAACAAATGGACTTCTAGTTTCATTTGGTACTGTATTCTTATTCAAAGTAATACCAATTGAATCTAGTAATTGTTCAGCTTCTTTTCCTGTTATATCTTTATTGTTAAGATCAACTAAAATCAAGTGATTATCTGTACCATTTGATACTAATTTAAATCCTCTATTTACTAATTCATCAGCAAGAGCCTTACAGTTCTTAATTACTTGCTTTGCATATATTTTAAAACTTGGATCTAAAGCTTCTTTTAAGCACACAGCCTTTGCTGCAATTACATGCATTAAAGGACCACCTTGCATTCCTGGGAATATATTTTTATCTAAATCTTTAGCAAATTTTTCTTTACATATTATTAATCCACCTCTAGGACCTCTTAAAGTCTTGTGTGTTGTAGTTGTAACAAAATCTGCATATGGTACTGGTGATGGATGAACTCCTCCAGCAACTAATCCTGCTATATGAGCCATATCTACCATTAAGTAAGCTCCAACTTCATCAGCTATTTCTCTAAACTTTTTAAAATCAATAACTCTTGGATATGCACTAGCCCCTGCTACTATAAGCTTTGGTTTACATTCTAATGCTACTTTTCTTATTTCATCATAATCTAACATCTCTGTTTCTTTATTTACTTTATAAGAAACTACATTAAATAGTTTTCCTGAAAAGTTTACAGGCGAACCATGAGTTAAATGTCCTCCATTGCTTAAATCCATTCCCATTATAGTATCTCCTGGCTTAAGAACAGTAAAATATACTGCCATATTAGCTTGTGAACCTGAATGTGGCTGAACATTCACATGTTCTCCTCCAAATAATTCCAAAGCTCTTTTTCTTGCAATATCTTCAACTTCATCAACTATATAGCATCCACCATAGTATCTCTTTCCAGGATATCCTTCAGCATATTTATTAGTTAAATAAGAACCCATTGCTTCCATTACAGCTTCACTTGTAAAATTTTCTGAAGCTATAAGTTCAATACCTTTTTGTTGTCTATTTTTTTCTCTTTCAATTAAACTAAATATCTCTTCGTCTATCTTTGATACTTTTTCAAAATTCATAGTAATTGCCCCCAAATTTAATCTTTTTATTAATTATACGTTTAATTTTTTCAATTATCAACATAAATTTTAAACAATAATAAATTTTATATGTGCTATAATACTTTTAGAATTTTTAACGATTGGAGACTTATTATGAAAATGGATAAACTTCTTCAAGTTTCAAGCTTTGCTGGACAGATCTTACTTCAAAGTGGAGCTGAAACCTATAGAGTGGAAGAAACAATATGTAGAATATGTTTATCTTTTGGTGCTGACAATGTAGATAGTTTTGTTACCCCAACAGGCATAATAGTATCTCTTTATAAAGATAATAAAACATACAGCACACTAAAAAGAGTAACATCAAGAGGAGTTGATTTAAATAAAATTGATAAGATAAATAATTTATCAAGACTTACTGAAAATCAAAATATAAGTATTGATTCACTTTATAATTCGCTCAAAGAAATTGAACACGGAGATAGATACTCTACTTTAACCACCTTAATTTTTTCTGCTATCTCTGCTGGAAGTTTTGCTTTAATTTTTGGAGGAAATTTTAAAGATATGATTTCTGCTGCAATTATAGGATTAGTAATACAGATACTTTCAATAAACCTTTCAAAATTATCTGTAAACTCATTCTTTATTAATGCGATATGTGGTGCTACTTCCTCTGCAATAGCAATCTTTCTATTTAGTATAAACATTGCTTCTCAAGTGGATAAAACAAATATAGGTGCAATAATGCTTCTAGTACCTGGCCTTGCCATTACTAATGCTGCAAGAGATATTATAGCCGCAGACTATTTATCTGGAATCACCAAAGCTGCTGAAGCTTTTTTAATTGCTGTTGCTATAGCTGTAGGCTCAGGAACTGTTTTAAGCTTCTGGATTAATACTTTAGGAGGTAGTTTATAATGTTTTTTCAAACACTTGCTGCCATTATAGGCTCATTAGGTTTTGGTATAATTTTTAATATAAAGAATAAAAATCTTATCTTTGCTTCATTAGGAGGTGGCGTAAGTTGGCTATCCTATTTAATATTTTTAAATTTAGGATTTTCTAACCTTCTAGCCATGTTTTTATCTTCTATTATTTTCAGCATTTATTCTGAAGTATTTGCACGAGTTCTAAAAACTCCTGTAACTACACTTGTAATATGCTGTCTTATTCCTCTAGTACCTGGTGCTGGTATGTATAATACTATGTATGCAATAGTAACAGGTAAAACTTCTGAAGCTTTAAGTTTAGGTTTAGCTACCATTGCAAGTGCTGGTAATCTTGCTCTTGGTATAATTTTAGTATCTACTACAACAATACATATAACTAGATATATACATAGCAAAAATAATAAAAAAATGCAAAATTAAATATTTTATACTTTCTAGACGTTAAAAAACACCCATGCTAGTTGTTTACCAACATGGGTGTTTAATTTTGATTTTTTTACAATTACTTTTTTATAACCAAAACTTATCCTCTCATTACTATAAAAGCAAGATAGCCTGCATAAGTTAATAAATATATAAAACCTTCAAACCTGCCAATTTTCTTTTCATTCTTTTTACTAATAAATATTGATACTGCAATAAGTAAAGTAACTATTATGTAAAATATAAAATCTACTTTTAACGAAGATGATACAGCACAAGGTTTAATAGCTGTTGAAGTTCCTAATATAAGAACTAGATTAAATATATTAGATCCAAGGACATTTCCAAGTGCCATCTCCTTTTCACCCTTTAATGCTGCAACAACAGATGTAACAAGTTCTGGAAGAGATGTACCAGCAGCTACAATAGTAAGACCTACAAGCTTTTCACTCATATTTAAAGAAAGTGCAATTGCTGTTGCTGAATCAACTACTAGATTACCACCTATTACTATTCCAGCTATACCTACAAATATTCTAATAATATTAGAAATTGCTTTTATATTCTTGCTATCTTCTTCCTTAACACCATCTTTTATAGATGCTTTCACCAATATTATCATATAAATAATACATGCTAATAATAGGATTATTCCATCTATTCTAGATAAATCCCCATCTTTTCCAACTGTTAAACCAAATATTAAAATATATGATAGTATAGCTACAAATGTATTTACTATATAATCTCTTTTTATTGTTACCTTTTCAAATAAAATTGGTGCTGCAATAGCTGTTCCACCTAATACTACTAATGTATTAAATATATTTGAACCTAATACATTACCAATTACAAGTTCGTTAGTCCCCTGAAGCGCCGACACAATACTAACTGATAATTCAGGTGCACTTGTTCCTAAAGAAACTATCGTTAACCCAACTATAACTGATGGAATTCCTATTTTCTTAGCAATATTAGATGCTCCATCAACAAAAATATCTGCACCCTTTATTAATAAGAAAAATCCAACTACTAAAATAATATAATCCACGTTTTTTCCTCTTTTCTCTTCTATGTTTTTTTAAAATTTTATACTATGTATATATTCTTAACAATACTTTTCTCAAATATTATAAATAAAAAAATATTGCCTCTATTTAATATGATAAATTTCATTCACAATAGAGTCAATATTTTCTAATTTATTTTATCCTTTTGAAAAGGAGTCATTAACTTTTTTTGCCACATTAGGCTTATCTATCATCATACATGGTATTAACATATTTTCATTACATGGTTGTCTATGTCTAAGTTCCTTAAATAATTGTCCTCTAAATATATCAATAAGTTTTCTATTCTTAGCATTATCAACTGAAATATGATTAAAAATGCAAGGTTCTACATCACCTTTTGAATTGATATGACAATAGAATTTTTCAGCAATGCATCCTTCTACATATGAAGCATCATTAAAGAAATCTATAGCAAAATACGGTTTATTTTTTCTAATATCTCGAATTTTTCTTCCAAGTTCAATTCTTTGTTCTGGTTTAATCATATCTTTTACATTTGCCTTATCTCCTACAGGCATATATATATAATACCAACTCATAATTGATCCCTTATTTTTCAACATATCTATAAATTCATCACTTAATACTATATCCATATTGTGTGTATATACTACTGAAGATACTCCAAAAGGTATACCTCTTTGTTTAAGAAGGTCCATACCTTTCATAACTTTATCAAAAACGCCTTTTCCTCTTCTTGCATCAGTTTCTTTTTCAAATCCATCTAATGAAAGCATAGGAATAACATTTCCAAGTTTTAATAATTTATCAGCAATCTCTTCAGTAAATAATGTTCCATTTGTGAAAGGAGTAAACAATATATCATTATACTTTTTATATATGTCAAACATATAATCAACAAAAAATGGTTCTCCTCCTAAAACCACAAAATAATGTATTCCAAGTTCTCTAGCTTCTTTAATTATTTTATCTACTTCTTCAAATGTTAATCCTTCACCTTTAAGATAATCTGCTCCATAACATCCTGCACAATGCAAATTGCATCTCATAGATGGACTAATTAAAATTGTAAAAGGTACTTTTACATCTTCTTTTTCTAGATATTTTTTTCTTTTGGAACCTCCACTCCATATAGCATTTGCTAAAAAGTTTTTAAAAAATTTCTGAAGATAATTTGAATTTGTATTTTTTAATATTCCTTCTATTTCATGCTTAATAGCACAATTATTATTATAATAACTTTCTATATTTTCCAATGTTTTCTTGCTATCCTCGTCCTTTAATAATAATTTTACAGTTGAAAACAGTTTAGCTACATTTTTTTCTGGATTTTTTTCAAGTAGCCTACATATTTTGCCCAATATTAATTCCTTTCCGCTTCTCTCTACATTATCAAAAATCCCCATACTTTTCCCCCACATCATATCTTAAATAACTAATTATACTATTTTTATATGTAGATTATTTTATTAATATGCAAAAAAAGCCAAGAGCAATAACTCTCGACTTTTCTATATGAAAGAATTAGAATTTCAATTTTTTTAATCTCTTAACAGCTTCTAAAACATCATCTCTTTCTGCAAAACAGCTTAAACGAAAGAATCCTTCTCCATTATTTCCAAAACCCACACCTGGTGTTCCTACTATATTAGCCTCTTCCAATAACTTATCAAAGAAATCCCACGACTTCGTATTATTAGGACATCTTAGCCAGATATATGGAGAATTTTCACCACCAACATATTTTATGTTTAATTCTTTTAATGCTGCAGCAATAATCTTAGCATTTTCCTTATAATACGATATAACTTTTTTAGTCTTAGATATACCTTCTTTACTAAATACTGCAGATGCAGCTTTTTGAACAATATATGGAACTCCATTATATTTAGTTGTTTGTCTTCTAAGCCATAGTTTATTAAGTTCAACACCATCAAATTTTAAAGCATGAGGTACTATAGTGTATCCACATCTTAATCCTGTAAAGCCAGCTGTTTTTGATAGTGAACATACTTCTATTGCACATTTCTTGGCTCCTGGAATTTCGTATATACTATGAGGTATTTCATCACTTTCAATAAACGCTTCATATGCTGCATCAAACAATATTAATGCTCCAATTTCCTTCGCATATTCAACCCATTTAGTTAATTGTTCCCTATTATAAGCAGCTCCAGTTGGATTATTAGGAGAACATATATAAATCAAATCTGCTTTTACATTATAATCAGGCATTCCCAAAAATCCTGTTTCTATACTACTATTACTATATATAATCTTTCTACCATCCATTACATTTGTATCAACATATGCTGGATAGACTGGATCTGGAATTAATACAACATTATCTTTATCGAATAAATCTAGTATATTTCCTAAATCACTCTTAGCTCCATCGCTAACAAATATTTCATCACAATCTAATTTCACATTAAATCCTTTATAATAGTCTTGAAGAACATTTCTTAAGAACATATATCCTTGTTCAGGCCCGTACCCTTTAAATGTTTCTTTCTTAGACATATCCTCTACTCCAACTCTTAAAGCTTCTACTACAGGTTCACAAATTGGAAGAACAACATCTCCAATTCCTAATGAAATAACATTTTTATCAGGATTATTTTCCTTATATGCATTTACTTTATGAGCTATGTTTGCAAATAAATAACTATCTTTCAGGCTTAAATAATTCTTGTTTATTTTTAGCATTTGAATCCTCCTTTGCAGCTTTTACAAGCCCTACAAATAATGGGTGTGGTCTATTAGGACGTGATAAAAATTCCGGATGATACTGAACTGCAATAAAAAATTTATTTTCTGCAAGTTCAACAGCTTCAACTAACCTTCCATCTGGCGAAATACCACTTAAAGTCAACCCACCTTTTATGTACTTTTCTCTATAATCATTATTAAATTCAAATCTATGCCTATGTCTTTCGTGAATTAATTCAGAACCATAAAGTTTATATAATTTGCTATTTTTATCTACTTTACATGGATATGATCCTAATCTCATTGTTCCGCCCTTACTTTGAACTCCAATTTGATTACTCATTAAATCTATAACTGGATTTTCTGTTATTTCATCAAATTCTCTTGAATTTGCATTTTTAAGGCCAAGTACATTACGTCCATATTCTATTACTGCAACTTGCATTCCTAGACAAATACCTAAGAAAGGTAAGTCATTTTCTCTTGCATATTTTACAGCTTGAATTTTACCTTCAACCCCTCTATTACCAAAGCCACCTGGTACTACTATACCTTTGCAGTCTTTTAATAATTCATCAACAGTATCTTTATTAATATTTTCACTATCTATCCACTCAATATTTATATTAGCACCATTTTGATAGCCAGCATGTTTAAGACTTTCAACTACTGATATATAAGCATCATGTAATTGAACATACTTTCCTATAATGCCTATTTTTATCTCCTCTTTAGCTGATTTAATTTTCTCAACTAAAGCTGTCCAATCTTCAAGTTTACATTTTGTATTCTTTATTCCAAGTTCTCTACAAACTATTTCAGAAAAATTACTTTTTTCAAGCATTAATGGCACTTCATAAAGCACAGATACTGTACTATTTTCCATAACACAATCACTCTTAACATTACAGAATAAAGCAATTTTTTTCTTAACTTCTTCAGTCATAGGAATATCACATCTACACATTATTATATCTGGCTTAATTCCAAGACCTTGTAATTCTTTAACACTATGTTGTGTTGGCTTAGATTTTAATTCTTCTGAACCAGCTATATATGGAACTAATGTTACATGAATAAAAAGACAATTTTCCCTTCCTACTTCTAATGATACTTGTCTTATAGCTTCTAAAAAGGGTGTTGATTCAATATCTCCAACAGTACCACCAATTTCTGTAATAATTATATCGCTATCTGTTACCTCTCCTAATGAATATACTTGATTTTTTATTTCATTAGTTATATGTGGAATAACCTGAACAGTATCTCCTAGATATTCACCTTTTCTTTCCTTATTTAAAACATTCCAATAAACTTTTCCTGTTGTAATATTAGAATATTTATTAAGATTTTCATCTATAAATCTCTCATAATGTCCTAAATCCAAATCTGTTTCTGCTCCGTCATCTGTCACAAATACTTCACCATGTTGAAATGGGCTCATAGTACCTGGGTCTATATTAATATATGGATCAAACTTTTGAGCTGCTACTTTTAATCCTCTACTTTTCAAAAGTCTTCCAAGCGATGCTGCTGTTATCCCCTTTCCTAATCCAGATACCACTCCTCCTGTAACAAAAATATACTTCTTATCCATTTTTACATCCTTCCTTCAAAAACAAATTCTGCTGGTCCTGTCATATACACTAATCCATTAGATAAATATTTAATTTTTAAATCTCCACCTAAAAGTTTAACTGTAATTTCTTCATCCCTGCTACAAAAATTATTTAATACTGAAGCAACAGTAACTGCACACGCTCCTGTACCACATGCAAGAGTTTCACCACTTCCTCTTTCCCATACTCTCATCTTAAGAGTATTTTTATCAATTACCTCTACAAATTCAGTATTAATTCTTTCAGGAAATAATTTATGATTTTCAAACTTCGGACCTATCTTTTCAATTTCCAAATCATCAATCCCATCCATAAAAACTATGCAATGAGGATTTCCCATTGAAACACAAGTAATCTTATACTCTTCACCACAAACATCTATTTTTTCATTCACTACTATGTCTTTATCAAATAAAGCCGGTATTTTTTTAGGCTCAGTAATAGCTTCTCCCATATTAACTTCTACTTCAGTAACCTTACCTTCTTTTACAATTAAATTTAAAGTTTTAATTCCTGCTAAAGTTTCTAAAGTCACTTGGGTTTTATCAGTGAGCTTTTTATCATACACATATTTTCCTATACATCTAGAAGCATTTCCACACATCTTACCTTCAGAGCCATCAGCATTAAACATACGCATTCTAAAATCTGCTTTATTTGATGGCATAATCAAAACAATACCATCACCCCCAACACCAAAATGTCTATCACTTAACTTTTTTGATAATTCTTCTGGATTTTTAATTTCTTGATTCATACAATTAAAATATATATAATCATTTCCTATGCCTTGCATCTTTGTAAATTCCATAACTAAACTCCTAAATAATTTATTATTTTATCAGCTACTTCTCTTCTAGTTAATCTAGAATCCATAGCTTTTTTTTCTAAATATTTATGTGCCTGTTCTTCTGTCATATTGTTATGCTGAATAAGAAGACATTTTGCTCTATCAATTTTTTTTATATCATCAACCTGTCTTAACAATCTATTTTTTTCTTTATTTATAATCCTAAATCTTTTTAAAGAAGTAAAAACAAATTTAATCCCCTGATGAAACATTGACTTTGTAAAAGGCTTAGGTATTACAAACACACCATAATCCTCCACTTTTGAAGATACTAACTCTGATTTTTCAGCCTTTACCACTAAAATCACGCCACTATTTTGCACTTGACTAATTTCAATTGCAAAATCGCTTCCAAATTCATCTCTCAATGGCGTATCTATTATTACCACATCATAGCTCTCTCGAAGTAATCTTCTTCTTGCTGATCCTCCATTATTTTCAGTGTCAATATGAACATACCCCATACTATTTAAATTTTCAGTATACACTTTTGTTCCCTTTTCAGAACTGCATACTAATAATATTTTATTCATATAACACCTCCTAGAAACTAATCACAAATTAAAGTTTATAAAAATAATTATTTATTTCCCATTCACTAATTTCTGAATGAGTAGCCACCTTACTTTCATATTCCTTCCATTCATTATATTTGTTTCTCAAGAATTTGTTATAAATAAAATCTCCTAATATACCTTTAACAAATTCACTCTTTGACATTTCATCTAAAGCTTCTTTTAAAGTTAAAGGCAATTTTTCTTGTTTTTCAATCTGCATATTATAAAGATTTCCTTCTACTGCTTTAGGCAGTGTCATTTTCTCCTTGATACCTTCCATTCCTGCATGTAATAAAACTGCAAATGCTAAATACGGATTACATGTACTATCTGGGCTTCTAAGTTCCATTCTGCTATATCTTCCTGTTGATGCTGGAATTCTAATAAGCTGAGATCTATTTTGATGAGACCATGTTATATACTTAGGTGCTTCATATGCTCCAAATCTTTTATAAGAGTTTACTGTTGGATTTAATATAGCAGTAATTTCTCTCATTCTATTCATAATTCCTGCTATAAAACTTTCAGCTTCTGCTGAATGCATACCATCTTCACCATTACGGAATAAATTTTTATCTTCTTTTTCTATAGATATATTTATATGAAGGCCTGAACCACTTTTATTTATAATTGGTTTAGGCATAAAGCTTGCGTGAAGTCCATTTAAACTTGAAATAGTCTTCGTTACATTTTTAAATGTAACAGAGTTATCTGCTGATATCATAGGTTCATCATATCTAAAGTCTATTTCATTTTGTCCAGGACCCGATTCATGATGTGATGTTTCAGGTTTTAATCCCATTTCTTCTAATGTAAGACATATCTCTCTTCTTATGTTTTCTCCCTTATCAAATGGTGCCACTTCAAAGTAGCCTGCTGTATCATGTGGTATTAATATTGGTTCTCCTTCATCATCTGTTTTAAATAAATAAAACTCAAATTCAGGACCCACTTTAGCTGTATAACCTAGATTCCAAAATTGTTGTACTGCTTTTGAAAGAACATGTCTTGAATCTCCATCAAAAATTTTACCATTTGGCGTTTTTATGTAACAAAAAAATCTTGCGACTCTTCCTTCTTGAGACCTCCAAGGCAAAATTGTAAATGTTGATGGATCTGGAAATAGTAACAAATCTGATTCTTCAATATTTAAAAAACCTTTCACAGATGAAGCATCAAAACTTATTCCATCTAAGAAAGCCTTTTTTAACTGTCTTGACATTATTGATATATTTTTTAACTCTCCAAAAATATCACAAAATTGCAATTTAATAAACTTGATATCATTTTCTTCTACAAACTCTAATATTTCAGCAATTGTTTGATCCACTAAAAAGCCCCCTTTTTCCTATAAATTATTATTCACCATTATACCACTATCACAAAATATTATTAATTAATTTTATCTACAATAAATTAGTGGTTTTTAGTATTAATATAAAACAAAATAGCTATAGCATCACGCTTTTAAGATTGTAATAAGCAACTTTTGCTCTAAAGCAATGCAAATTTTTTTCAAAAGCAAAATACTTTTTTAAACGTTAAAAAAGGCGTACCTTAATAAACGTGATAACACGTTTATTTAAGAACGCCTTTGTTCCAAATAATATTTCTATAATAATTGTATTGGATTGCTATTTTTTTGTCAACAATTTTTAAATATACTATTGCATTTTCTATATTTTAGTAATATAATTACCTTAATAGCAACGGCGCTGTATGTGATATAGAAACACATATAGCGCCATTTTTATTATCAAGGAGGATTTATTATATGGATAAGAAAAACTTTGTACCAGAACTTTTCGGAAGTATGGTATTTAATGATACCACAATGAAAGAACGTTTGCCGAAACAAACTTATAAAGATTTAAAGAAAGCTATTGCAACTAACTCTCCTTTAAATCTTGAAATTGCAAATGTAATTGCAAATGCAATGAAAGATTGGGCTCTTGAAAAAGGTGTAACTCACTATACTCACTGGTTCCAACCTATGACTGGAATAACAGCTGAAAAACATGATGCTTTTATAACTCCAGTAGATGGTGGAGAAGTTATAATGGAGTTTTCAGGAAAAGAACTTATTAAAGGTGAACCTGATGCTTCAAGTTTTCCATCAGGCGGATTAAGAGCCACATTTGAAGCAAGAGGATATACTGCATGGGATCCAACTTCATATGCATTTATTAAAAACGGAGTACTTTGCATTCCTACAGTATTCTATTCATATACTGGTGAAGCATTAGATAAAAAGACTCCTCTATTACGTTCAGTTGAAGCTTTAAACAAACAAGTTTTAAGAATCTTAAAATTATTTGGTAAAGATGATGTTAAGAGAATAAAAATAACTGTTGGTCCTGAGCAAGAATATTTCCTAGTTGACAAAAAGTATCACGATCAAAGACTTGATTTAATGTTAACTGGTAGAACATTATTTGGTGCAATGCCTCCAAAAGGTCAAGAAATGGATGACCATTATTTTGGTAATATAAAAACTAGAGTTGCAGATTACATGGATGACTTAGATGAAGAATTATGGAAATTAGGTGTTCTAGCCAAAACAAAACATAACGAAGCTGCACCAGCTCAACATGAATTAGCTCCAATATTTGCAAATACAAACGAAGCAACTGACCATAACCAATTAACTATGGAACTTATGAAAAGTGTTGCTGAAAAACATAATTTAGTATGCCTACTTCATGAAAAGCCATATGAAGGTATAAATGGTTCAGGAAAACATAATAACTGGTCAATATGTACAGACAAAGGCGAAAATTTACTAGATCCTACTGATAAACCTGAAAATAACATACAATTCATTACTTTTTTAACTGCAATAATCAAAGCTGTTGATGAATATCAAGATCTTTTAAGAATCTCTGTTGCTAATGCAGGAAATGATCATAGACTTGGTGCTCATGAAGCGCCACCAGCTATCGTATCAATGTTCTTAGGTGATCAATTAACTGATATCTTAGACTCAGTATTAAATGGTTCAGTTTATTCTCCTAAGAAAACTGAAAAAATTGAATTAGGTGTTGATATAATTCCTAAATTCAAAAAAGATACAGCAGACAGAAATAGAACATCACCATTTGCATTTACTGGTAATAAATTCGAATTTAGAATGTTAGGTTCTACTTTCTCAATAGCATGTACAAATGTAATATTAAATACAATAGTAGCAGAATCTTTAAAAGAATTTGCTGATGAACTTGAAGGAAAAGAAGACTTTGAAAGTGCGTTAGACGAAGTAATTAAAAAGACATTAAAAAAACATATGAGAATTGTGTTTAATGGAAATAACTATAGTGAAGAATGGGTTGAAGAAGCTGAAAGAAGAGGATTATTAAATCTTAGAACTACAGTTGATGCTCTTCCATACTATATTAAAGAAAAAAATATCAACTTATTTGTAAACAATAATATTTATACAGAAGTTGAAATGCATGCAAGATATGAAATACTTCTAGAAGAGTACTCTAAAGTTATAAATATAGAAGCATTAACAATGGTTGACATGACTAGAAAACAAATTTTACCTGCTGTAACTAAGTTTATGAAAGAACTTAGCGATACTATTATAAGCAAAAAAGCAGTTGGACTTGCAAATAGTTGTGATATGGAAAAAGGTACTTTAACTCAAATTTCTGGATTTGCTAACAAATTATATGAAGAAGTTGAAAAATTAAATACATTACTAACTAAAGTTGATAATTATACAGATGCATTAGAAAATGCAACATTCTATAAATCACAAATTATACCTGCTATGGAAGCTGTAAGATCTGCTGCTGATAGCTTAGAATTATTAGTCGGAAAAGAATACTGGCCATTCCCAACTTACTCTGATTTAATTTATAGAATCTAAATATATTTAAAAGGAGATGTATCTGAATGATTTTTAAACAATGAACAGACCCCTGTCAAGTAGACAGGCAAAATAAATAAAATTTTTGAGAAAATGCGATCTTAATTAGGGTCGCATTTTCTATTCGATTTGGGACAGTAAGTAGATTTGTGTAAATCCAAATCTACCTACTGTCTTT
>SVCK01000103.1 GCA_015058375.1 Clostridium sp. | reverse complement strand
CTGTCCCTGAAAATGCAGAGGATGTCCCATAATTATTTTTCCTTAATAGTTCCTGCAACATTTTATTTATTTCATTATCATCCTCTACTATTAATATATTCTCCATAATCTATTCCCTTCTCCTATTATCTATAACGCTTACTATTTTTATAATAAATTTATTTGGTTTAATTATATCATACATATTTTTACTATCATTGTTATGTTTGTATTTGTTTTTTTGTAAAAGCATTAAAACATAAAGGACTAGTTAACCAACTACAAAAATTGCAAGCTAAAAAGTTATTTGTGCCATTTCCTCCATAAACTTGAAGTGTCATCCTTAGCCAAGAACTCCTTCCACCTTCTTGTCCATCAATACGCAATGATCTAATATTTTTTACTTTCTTCTAATTTTTTCATATTCATACTGTTCTTTTGTAAAATTTTAAATTTATTGTATTTTTATATTTATATGGTATAATTTGTGTAGACTGGAGGTTGGTTATGAAAAATAAACCCCTTAATATAAACTTCTTTCTAAAATAAGACACCCTTTTTTAATTAATAGGGTGTCCTACTTTTTCAATACAATCCATTATATCTTCAGAAATTGCAGGATTATTATAAATAACCTCTACACTTCCTCTTCCAAGCTTAATACATACACCATTTACGCCATCTATTTTTTCAAGTGCACTTTTCACCTGTGTTTTCACATTCTCACTATTTAATCCCTCTACAATATAACAGTCTTTTTTCATAATATTTCTCCTTAAATAATAAAACTTTATTCTATTATCTTTCCCATATTATCAACTTTTATATTGCAAAAATGCGATTCTAGATAAATCTTATATATTAATCACTTATTTACTTCATTTTATAATCTACATACTTTTATCTTATTATCATTTATCCCTAAAACAGTTATTTCCTGCTTAATATATTCTTCAATTTCTTCAATAAGCTCCTTATCAATTTTTTCACCTTGGCAAGCTATTGGTATACCTGGTGGATAAGGAACTATAGCCTCCTTTAAAACCCTTCCAATAGAATCTTTATAATCTATTAATTCATCTTTGCAAGAAAATACCTCAAAAGGTTCTAACACCTTTTCTAATGTTCTTCCTGAATATTTAACATTAATATCTTGATCCTTCAAAATATTCATATCCATCTTCTTTAATGAATAATAGAGTTTTTCCAAGTTTTTCTCTGCATCACAAGGAGACAATATAAGAACTACACCATCATGAAAACACATTTCACATTGAATACCTTCTTCTCGTAAATATTCCTGAAGTATTTTACCACTATATCCATTTGGTAAAATCAAAACATATCTACTTAAATCATTTTCATATCCTAATGGTAAATCTTCTTTTTTAAGTACTTTTACCTTATTTAAAGATTCTATTCGTTTTTTCATATACTCAGCAATTTCAATTAATCTTTTATAATCATCCTTACCGTATGTTTCTAAATAATATCTTGCATAATCTAATGATGCCATAATTAAATATGATGGAGATGTTGTCATAAAAGCACTTACATAAAAATCTAAAGAATCATCTTCCATATTGCTAAAAAGATAAGAACCTCCTGTTAAAGCTGGCAATGTTTTATGCGCACTACAAATAGTAATGTCTGCTAAAGATGCAATATTTTTAGGTAGCTCATTACATATACCAAAATGTGCTCCATGAGCTTCATCTATTATAACCTTTAACTTATTATCCTTTAGCTTCTTAATTAAAGATTCTAAATTATAAGCTATACCAAAATAATTAGGATACGTTAAAATTATTCCTTTGGCATTTTTAAATTTTTCTACAGCCTTCATAACATCTTCTTCATTTACTGGTAGAAAAACTCCTGAATCCTCTTTTAAAATAGATGAACTATCTACATTAATAAAATGTACTTTTAATTTTCTCATAATAAGAGCATTATAAATAGATCTATGACAATTTCTTTCTACTATAACTTCATCACCTTCATTAAAAGCTGAAAAAACTGCTGCCAAGTTTCCTCCTGTTGTTCCATTAACTAAAAAATAAGCTTTTTTAACATTATAAAGCTTAGCGAGTCTCTCCTGTGCTTGCTTTATAACACCTTCAGGATGATGAAGATTATCTAAAGGTTCAACTTCTGTAATATCAAGATATCCTAAATTTTCAGCAAAATACTTTCCATACTTCTCTCTTTCAAATGCTTTTCCTGCCTTATTTCCAGGCATAGAATACAAAATATTATTTTCTTTATGATAATCAATAAGGGTACTTAATAATGGTAATTTACTCTCCATAATCTGCTCCTTAACTAATGATTTCTATAGATGAATTTTTCAAAACTTTTTTTGCAGTTTTAAAAATAAATTCTCCATCTATTTTATCTAAATCTTCATAAGCCTTTTCATAAGCTCTTAAATCATTAAACATAACAGCATAAACAGCCAAAAGATTAGTATGTCTTATGCTCTGCTCTTCTTTAAATAATTTCTTGATTTTTATGCTTTTAACTAATTCTTTAATTTTTGACTCTTCTAAAATTCTAATGTCTTTTATTGCAGTATCAACTTCTTTCAAAGTTTTCTCTACCATATCCTTAGATGTATTAAACATTACTTTATATGTCTTTATATAACTTTCATAACCTATTGATGACAACACATCATATACAAGACCTGTCTTAGTTCTAAGTCTATCAAATAACACCGAATTAACGCCTTCTGCAAAATATTCATTAAATATTCTAAAAGCTTTTAATTCTTCACAACTTAATTCATTTATAGGGAAGTTAATCTGAACTCTAGCATTATTTATGCCTTCTCTTGTATCTCTAAATTCACCAAAGCTTAAAGCATCATAACATTCTTTTACTATTTTAGCTTCTTGCCCCTTAAATTCAGAAAAATACTTTTCAACTAACTTATAAACTTGCTCACAATCCTCTTTAGAAACTACTGCAATAACCATATTTTTTGGAGTATAAAAATCTTTATAAAATTTCTTAATATCATTTAATGTAATCTTATTTAAGGTATCTTGACGCCCTATTATAGGATACTTCAATCTATTATTACAACAATTAAAAAGGAGCTTGTCCTCACAATACTGCTCAAGCTCCTCATCCCATTCTTTTAATTCTTGTTTTATAACATCCATTTCTTCTTTAAATCCTTCTTCTTTAAAAGATGGATTAATTAATATATCAGAGAACAAATCCAATCCCTTTTCAAAATCTTCTCTTAAAAGAGAACCATAAAAAATTACATAAGGATAATTAGTCATGGCATTAGTAAAGCCAAAAATCCTGCTAAGTTCAGCATTTATTTCATCTTCACTTCTTGTTTTTGTTCCTTTATAAATCATATGTTCAACTGCATGAGCTATCCCAAGCTTTTTTTCATCCTGGGCAGCCCCTGCATTTAATGCTATTGATATAGATGTTAAATCTGAAGTTCCTTTAATATATATCAGCCTAATACCATTATCTAATATATATTCCTTCATATTTTATGCCTCATTCTCTCTTTGCATTTCAAGTTGTTCAGCTTTAAGAGCTATAGCACATTCTATTCTCTTCTTCTGCATCTTACATCCTACTTCATAAGGAATATTCATATCTCCATTGAAATTAAAGTTGTTAGCTTGGCATCCACCACTACAATAGAATCTAGCCCAACATTCTCTACACTTAGGCTTATTGTAGATATGTGCCTTCTTAAATTTCTTAGATAATTCAGTATCGAATGTATCTTCATAGATATCTCCAAGCTTAAACTCTTCCTTACCAACAAATTGATGGCATGGATATACTTCACCTTGAGGAGTTATAGCTACATATTCAAATCCTGCTCCACATCCTGATATTCTCTTATATACACAAGGTCCACCTTGTAAATCTATCATGAAGTGATAGAAAGTAAACTGATCTCCTTCATGCATTCTTCTTCTCATTTCTTCATAAAGCTTATCATAATTAGCAAATATAGTTGGAAGATCTTCTTCTCTTAAAGATAAGTTGTGTCCATCTTCTAATACAACTGGCTCTATCGATATTTCTCTAAATCCTTCATTAAGCATAGCTTGAACATCATTGAAGAAATCTGTATTATTTCTTGTAAAAGTACCTCTTACATAATATGTTTTTCCTTTTGTTCTTTTAGATATCATTTTCTTAATGTTAGGAACTATATCATCATAAGAACCGCTTCCATCAGCTTTAACTCTTGTCTTATCATTTATTTCTTTTCTACCATCTAATGAAAGAATTATATTTCCCATTTCCTTATCCATATAATCCATCATTTCATCAGTAAGAAGTGTTGCATTAG
>SVCK01000102.1 GCA_015058375.1 Clostridium sp. | reverse complement strand
CTTTTTTACTTATATCATCATTATCATATTTTTTAGCTCCACTCCAAGCAGACTGAAATAATTCAAATATTTCATTATTACCAACTTGAAAATAAGCTCGTCCAGCTTCTACAATATTTGCAGCAAGTGGTGACTTTATCATTTCATTACTATCATCTGCATCTTGTACTTTTAAGCATAACTTAAATTTAGAATTTGACCATATTTGATCATCAACAACCCCTGATGGTTTTTGTGTTGCAAGTATTAAATGTACACCTAAACTTCTACCTATTCTCGCTGCACTTACTAACTCAGTCATAAAATCTGGTTGATCATTTTTTAGTTCAGCAAATTCATCTGCAATCATTATTAAATGTGGAAGTGGCTCTTTTGCTTTTCCTTCTTTATATAATTTAATATATGAATCAATATGATTAACATTATATTCAGAAAAAATTCTCTGCCTTCTCTTTAATTCACTTTTTATAGAAATCAAAGCTCTATTAATTTGATTACCATCAAGATTGGTTATAGTTCCAACTAAATGTGGAAGATTCTTAAATTGATTAGCCATTCCTCCACCCTTATAATCTATAATAATTATACTTACATCATAAGGATGATAATTTATAGCAAGTGAAGCTATATATGTTTGAAGTATTTCACTTTTACCAGAACCAGTAGTACCCGCAACCAATCCGTGAGGTCCATGATATTTTTCATGAAGGTTTAAATATACGACTTCATTTCCTGCACGCACCCCTAATGGAACTGCCATTGTCTTATAAACTTTGTTTTTATTCCAATTGGTTATAATAGGTAATTCATCTTCACTTTTTATATGATATAAATCAAATAGAGTAAAATAACTTGTTAGTGAACTCTGCGTAAAAGAATTTTTAACATATATAGGACACATTTTTCTTGAAAAATTATCGCAAACATCATCTTTAATTTCGTTAAAAGTTACTTTTTTTATTTTATTACTATTAACTACATTTATATATTCAGCAGTGTTTCTATTTTGTACATTAATAATTTTTTTACTATCTTTAGGAATAAGCCCCAAATCTTCATATACAAATATACCACATGCCCCACATTTTTTATTGGATTCAATAATTTCCATAATTGGTTCATTCTCTATTAAAACTCTATCTGAAATTATAATTATATAATAAGGAATATATATTTTTTCTTCATCTTTAACATCTTCCTCACTACCTCTTTGCTTTATTTCATCATACAACTGATTTAAAACATTATGAGCTGATTCCTTTGTATCTCCTATATATCTGAAACTTTTGTCTTTATTCCATGTATGAGGTATCCACTTAATCCATTCCCACATTTTTTCTTCTTTCTTAGGAAAAATAGCAGCTATCTTTACATCATCATAATAATGCAAAGTAGAAATTTTAATTACTATATTTTTTATAAGTTCAATAGTATTTTTTCTATTTCCATATATACCTATAGGATATTCTTGTGTTAAATTTAAGCATATAGGTACATCTTCCATACTTCCATACTTACCTTTTAACTTTCTAGGATCATCCTTTAATTTATCAATATTAATTTCTACCTTCTTGGACTCTACTTTTATATCAAAAGTTAAGTCACCATCCCCTCTTCCCAAAGATATATTTAAAAAATCTTTATGCTGAGGAGTCCTTTCCCACAATCTTCTACTAAAATTATCAAGAAAAGATATACAGTCTTCTGTATCTGGATTGTTATTTCGTATACTTTCCATTAACAACTTTCTCTTGCTAACAATAAGTTGTTCTTTCTCTTTTACGTATTCTTTATATCTTTTATATCTAATGTACTGATTTTTCTTTACTTGATATAATTCCATTGCAAATGTAAACAATGCTACTACACCTGTTAATGCTGCCATACCTATAGTTAATACTAAACTGCTTTTATCATCTTTACTAGCTTGAACTGATAACGTTAAAGCAGCAGTTCCCAATAATGGTATTAATGTAACTATTAAATTATTTACTGACTGTTGCTTCTCTTTTGTTGGAGGTGGATCTATTATTACATCCTCATCAGGAACATCCTTTAAAAGTCTTGGTGATCTATAAAAACATGGATATGTCAAAAGCGAATTAAAAGGTTTTATGTACTCTTCAACATCATTTATATGTATCTTTTCTGTCTGAGACATAAAAAGCTTTGCTTCTTTAAAAAGGAATTTATATCCTCCAAGTATAATAAAATCATTATCCTTTAATTCTACTTTTTCATTTATTTGTCTACCATTTAGAAATGTACCATACTCACTATCTAAATCTTTCAAAAAATATTTATAGTTCTTGCTTAAAATCTCAGCATGATTCTTCTTTATAACTTTACTATCAATTATTATATTATTATTTTTTCCACTACCAATTTTAATTTTCTTTATTTTATTAAGTAAAATCTCTCTATTATAATCTTCTTCGTCTACAACAAAATCTATAAAATAATTTATTCTAAACAGCTCTTCTTTTGTTTCAATATTTTTTACTACTATTTTGTCTCCATTAACTAAATTTTTTCTTGGAACTTTTACTCCATTTATAACACAATAAGTTTTACTTTCTCCTGAAAGAATCCAGCTATCATTTTTCTTTACAAACTTAACTGAAATATCATGATAATTATTAAAATTAAGATTAATTGTACAATCAGCAGTATTTCCAACTGTTATTGAGTCTTTTTGTATTTCGTCTAAATCTAATTCTTTATAAAAATCCTCATTATAGAGAATTAATATATTATAAAATTCTAAATCTCTTACCATATTTTATGAAGCTCCTTAGCATAAAATTATCTTTGTACCATCACATATATTATGTTGCTTTAAATTATCATTACCTTTTAAAAAATTAATAGGATTTTCAGTTTTTATGTAAAATCCTGAAATCATTATATTTTTTTCTTTAAACATAAGTGCTTTATTTAAAACTGCACATAATTCTTTTACTGATATATCAATAGGTATTTCTAAATCTTTCTTTAACGATTTGTCTTCTGTTTCAACTGTTACTATAGCTCGTTCCATGTTTACACCTCTAATTTTTTTATAATTCTTCTTTAATTTTAT
>SVCK01000101.1 GCA_015058375.1 Clostridium sp. | reverse complement strand
TCATCCATTTCAGCCTCTAATATATTTTCTAAAACATCTTTAACAAGCCTTTGAACTAAACCGTTCTTTCCTAAAACATCATCAATTGTTTTACATTTTTTCACTTCTTCATTGTAATCAAAATTGGTATTATTTTTTCTTGTCATAAAAATTCCTCCTTAAAACTATAGGAATATTATTTCAAATATACCAACTGAATATACAAAAAAGACAGTAGGTAGATTTGGATTTACACAAATCTACTTACTGTCCCGAGCTAAATAATATTTTACATCATCTTCTTACTATGGATATACGTTTAAAATAATTCATTATCAAAATAATATAATAATTTATTATTTTTATCTTTTCCAAGGCTACTAGAAAACTTATTACTATATTCAGATTTATCAACTAACTTAGCATATTTTTTTACATATTCAGTTATTTCAGAGTTACTTCTAAAATCTTCGTTTGAAAGTAAAAAATAAGTTATTTTTCCTTCAGCTACATACTTTTTAAGCTTATCTACAGTTAATGTATTATCAGTTCCTAAGAATCCACCATAAGCGTAAACGGGAAGACCTGTACTTATTATTAATTTAGCTACATCGCTAGATTTCTTTGACACTACTAAGAAACTTTCTTTTTTATAGTGTAAAACTAAATATTGTTGAAGAGAGAAGTCTTCGTTTGAAACTGTGCTACTTCCTTTAGTATTGGCATTTATATTTTTACTGTCATTAGTTCCTATGTCGGGTCCTGCAGAAGGTTTTACAAGACTAGGTACATAAATTACTGGCGTAAGTGACCAGTAAAAAGGAGCAGCTAAAATTGATATTAATAATGTTGTGGAGACTATCTTTAATAAAAATTGTTTCTTATTGTTTAAGTAATAAAATAACATAGATAAAATACAAAGAGCAGTTGAAATAAATACTATAGGATTCAAGATGCAAGGCAAATCTTCATAACTTATTAAGTGATTTATTTCTAATATCATTGTAAAAATGAAACTAATAGGAAGAATAAATTGTCTCCAAGATTTTTTTTCTTTGAATTCACTAATCATTTTTGGTATACCTATTCCGCATAATATAGATATAGCTGGGGCTATCATGCATAAGTAATATCTGTGATAGAAACCTGCAAAACTAAAGAATATGTACATTGTGAATAACCATATTTCCCAGAAAATAAATGAGATATTTTTCATAGAGGAATTTTTTATTTTTTTTGTACAGGTAATAATTGAAGCAATAGATAGAATTAATAGCCAAGATATCTGACCGTAGATGTTTTGTATCCATAGTCTAAAAGGTGAAGGATTTCCTATATAGTCATCTATAGGAGAACTATGTGATTTACTATCAGAATTTTTTTTATTCTCTTTGTTATCAAGATTTGGAGTTATAGTGTTTTTGTTGTTACGACCCAATATACGCTCTGTACCGTTATGCCCAATGATTAATTCAAATACTGAATTATTTGATGAACTATCTATATATGGACGATTAGAAGCAGGATATAACTCTACAGTTATTGCCCAAGATAAAGATACAGTAATCATTATTAAAGTGGTTATTATACCTGTAAGCAATCTTTTTGAGAATTTACTTTTGTCAAATGCAAGATAAACTATTGCAAAAGCAGGAATAACCATGTAAGCTTGAAGCATTTTTATATTAAAACCTAAACCTATAAATATTCCAGCGATTATTAAGTAGATAGTTTTTGTGTTTTCAATTGATTTGAATAAAAACCATGTAGCAATTAGCAAAATGAAAACCAGCTGCATATCTATAGTATTATTTCGAGAAACAGCAACTACAATTGGTGTGATTGCAAATATAAGTGAAGATATAAGTGCGGAAGTTCTATCAAAATATTTTTTAACGAGACAATAGATTAATATACATGAACCTGTGCTTGCTAGTGCTTGTGGTAATAATAGCACCCAGCCTTTAAAACCAAAAATCATTGCAAAAATTGCTTGTATCCATAAACCTAAAGGAGGTTTATCAACTGATACCATACCTGAAGGATCAAAAGATACAAAAAAGAAATTTTTAAAGCTTTTAGTCATGCTTAATATAGCAGCAGAATAATATTCGTTAGCGTAACCATAATTACTTATAGCATAGAAATTTAAAAAGAAAGATAAGGCAGCTATAAGAATTATGTAACAGTTGGAGTTGATTCTTTTTGAGTTTATAATAGCTTTTATAGTCATAATAAAAAAATCCTTTCGTAATATTAAGTAACATATGTATATATTATCCTATTTAATTATGACAGTTTGATGAAAGAATGAAAAGTTGGGATAATATAAATATAAAAAACAAAAATAATATGGTATAATATTAATTAAAAATTTGGGAATTTAGGGAGTGAGTATATTTGGATTCTAGTTACACGGGAGAAATAATCTTTTTAATTATATTGTTAGTATTATCAGGTTTTTTCTCAATGGCAGAGACAGCATTAATGTCTTTGAGTAAGATTAGAATTAGGCACATGACGGAAGAAGGAGTTAAGAATGCAAAGCTTGTAGAGAAACTTTTAGAAGATCCTAATAAGCTTTTAGGTGCAATTTTAATAGGTAATAATATAGTTAATATAGGCGCATCATCATTAGCAACTACTTTAACAGCAAGATTTTTTGGAGGTAGCGAGACTAGTGTTGCGATATCTACAGTAGTAATGACTATTTTAGTTCTTATATTTGGTGAGATAACCCCTAAGTCTGTAGCAAAACAAAAGTCAGAGAAGGTTTCATTATTTGTAAGTAAACCTATAAAATTATGTGTATCTCTTTTTAAGCCTTTTGTATCAGTATTTACAGGAATATCTTCGATATTTATAAAACTTTTGGGAGCTGATCCTAAAGCAGCAGAGCCATTTATTACAGAAGAAGAATTAAAGACAATGGTTGGTGTTAGTGAAGAAGAAGGGGTTTTAGAAGATGTAGAGAAAGAAATGATATTTAATGTATTCGATTTTGCTGATATGCAGGTTAAGGATGTAATGGTTCAGAGAGTGGATATTAGTGCATTAGCTATAAATACAACTTATGAGGATGTGCTAAAATCAGTAAAAACGAATCAGTTTTCAAGAATTCCTATTTATAATGATACAATTGATGATATAGTTGGAATTTTAAATGTTAAGGATTTAATTATAGCTGATGATGTAGAAAATGAATTTAATATAAAAGAATATGTGAGAGAACCTTTTTATACTTTTGAATTTAAAAAGATTACTGAAGTATTTAATGAAATGAAAAAAACAAGAAATCCAATGGCTGTAGTTTTAGATGAATATGGTGGAACTGTAGGAATAATAACTATGGAAGATATTATTGAAGAGGTCTTTGGAGAAATTGAAGATGAGTACGATGAAGAAAAGAACATGATTGAAGTTATTAAAGAGAATGAGTATGTTGTTGATGGAAGTGCAAAACTTCATGATATAAGTGAATTTATTGGAGTAAGTATAGAATCGGAAGAATTAGATTCTGTTGGAGGACTTATAATTGAGGAGCTTGGAAGGATTCCTGAAGATAAAGAAGAAGTTCTTATTAATGACATTAGATTTGTTGTAGAAAAATTAGAGAAGAATCGTATAAAGAGAGTAAGAATATATATTTAGTTTAAAGATAGCCTTTTGGCTATCTTTATTTTAAAGGTGAAAGAAAATGAATTTTATGAATTATGCAATAGAAGAAGGAATTAAGGGATTAGAAAGTGGAGAAATTCCAGTTGGAGCAATTATTGTTAAGGATGGTATAATAATTGGTAGAGCACATAATAGAAAAGAAACTTTAAAAGATCCAACAGCACATGCTGAAATTCTAGCAATAAGGGAGGCGTGTGATAGTATTGGAGATTGGAGGTTAAATGGATGTGAAATGTATGTTACATTAGAACCATGTCCTATGTGCACAGCAGCAATACTTCAAAGTAGGATATCGAAACTTTATATTGGAACATTTAATAAAGATATGGGAGCATGTGGTTCTGTAATTAATTTGATTGATAATAGGAGTTTAAATAGTTTTGTAAATACTATATGGACGTATGATAAAAGATGCAGTAGATTAATTACAGAGTTTTTTAATAATAGAAGGAAAAATAAAAAATAGAAAAATAGGAGAGATTACGCAATGAACAATCCGGTAGCATTTGAATTATTTGGTTTAGAAATTAGGTGGTATGGAATATTAATAGCAATTGGTGTAGTTTTTGCATTGACTATAGCTTATTATAATTGCAAGAAGTTAAAATTAGATTTTGATATTCTTACAGATGGCTTTTTATGGACTTTTCCTTTTGCAATAATAGGGGCTAGATTTTATTATGTAATATTTCAATTTGAAGATTATAAGGATAATTTAGCTGATATAATTAATATACGCCAGGGAGGGCTTGCAATACATGGAGGATTAATAGCGTCTTTAATTGTTGTTATTATTTTTACTAAGATTAAGAAAGTGAGTATTGGTAAGTATTTAGATGTAGCAGCACCATCAATTATTTTTGCTCAGGCTATAGGAAGATGGGGGAATTTTATGAATAGTGAAGCTCATGGAAGAGCTGTTACAGAAGAATTTATAAGTCATTTTCCTAAATTTATACAAGATGGAATGTATATTAGAGGAACTTATTATCATCCAACTTTTTTATATGAATCATTATGGAATTTATTAGTGTTTGTTATTTTATTATTTTTGTTATATAAGAAGAATAATAAACAAGATGGATATATAATATGTAGTTATATTATATTGTACTCATTGGGAAGATATTTTATAGAACAATTAAGAACAGATAGCCTTATGTTTCATGGATTTAGAGTAGCTCAATTAGTAAGTATTTCAGGAGTTATATGTGGTATAGTTATTATTTTAATTTTAAAAATTAGAAGGCAAAATGAAAAAGCATAGTTCTAAATTGTCTACATTATAGAAATTTTTAATTATAAACTCAGAATTTATTTAAGAATAAGTTCTGAGTTTTTTTGATATGTTAAAATTCTTTTTGGTTAGATACCTAAACTTTAATAAATCTCTAAGAACGGCTATTTGTAAGTCTTTTTCGTTTAATATTTTTTAAAAATTTAAGTAGAATAAATAGTTAATTGACAGTGAGAAATAGCTATGTTAGAATGATAAAGTATTAAAATTATATATTAAAAAAATTATTTTACTAGAAATTATATCGGTATGGAGAGATGTCTGAGTGGTTGAAAGAGCACGCTTGGAACGCGTGTATAGGGGAGTCTCTATCGTGGGTTCAAATCCCACTTTCTCCGCCAATGCCGTGCTAGATGGGGAGTTAGCGGTGCCTTGTAACCTGCAATCCGCTATAGCAGGATTTAATTCTCTAGGGAGGGTATGATGAGTCTGGTCTGCCCTATGCAAGTGGTGTTGATAGTCGGGTCCCACGCAACGGAACCCATGAACCTCGTCAGGTCCGGAAGGAAGCAGCGATAAGTGGTCACTTTCGTGTGCCGTGGATTAATCTGGCTTGAGCTAACTACATAGGTAACGCATATAAGTTATATTCGAACTAGAGTGCACGGTTTATAATTTTGATATAAAGACCTTTCTCATGAAGGAAGGCTTTTTTAACGTATATGAAATTTAATTTTGGTTACTCTTCAATAGGATTAACAATATAGGACAATAGGATAAGAAAGGAGCTGTACGCTATTTAGCTGTACAGCTCTTTTCTTATTTATATGAGAGAGTATATAAATTATTTTCTTGATAAATTAATAAATTTATATGATAGATTATCTTTTGGATTAATAAATTCTTCAGAACTTTCTGTTACATTCCATTCATCGTAATTGATCTCTGGAAAATATGTATCTCCATCAAAATTCTTTTGCACTTTTGTTAAATATATTTTATCGCAGTATGGTAATAACAAATTATAAATTTCTCCTCCCCCTATTACAAAAATTTCGCTCCCTGAGTTTTCATAAGTTTTCATAATTGTTTCAATGTCATTTACAACTGTAACTTGGTTTGAATTTACTTTATAGTTTTTATCTCTCGTTAATACCACATGATGGCGGTTTGGTAATGGTTTTGGAAAAGATTCGAAAGTTTTCCTACCCATTATGATAGTGTGACCTGTAGTAATATTTTTGAATCTTTTCAAATCATCAGATATATGCCATAATAATTTGTTATCTCCACCAATAACATTATTATCAGCAATTGCAACTATTATAGAAAACATTAAACTGTAACCTCCATTTTTATTGCTTCATGATGCTTGTAATCTTCTAGTTTAAAGTCATCTGGTGTAAATTTATAAAAATCTTTTACGTCAGGATTCATCCAGAATTTTGGGGCATCATAAGCTTCATTTTCTCTTGTAAGCTGTAATTTTAAGCCGTCAACTTGATTTTCATAAATATGTGCATTATTTATAACATGTGTTAATAAACCAGGTTTAAATCCTGATACTTGAGCTAACATATGTGTTAAAACAGCAAATTGACATGTATTAAATGGTACACCAAGTCCCATATCTCCTGAACGTTGAACAAGCATACAGTTAAGTCTTCCATCTGTAACATCCCACATTGTTAAAAAACAACAAGGAGCTAAGTTCATTTCAGATAAATCATCCCAATTCCATAAATTTAGCATCATTCTACGATCTTGAGGGTTGTTTTTTAATGCATCTATAAGATTATCTATTTGATTAAATTTTTTGATTTGATATCCATAAGCTTTTCCTATAGTACCATCTTCGCCTTCCCATTCATTCCATACTTTAACGTTCATTTTTCTTAATTCTTCAACAACATTTGATTGTTTTTGGTATATCCAAAGCATTTCTTTTATTGAAGTTTTGAATGCAACAAACTTAGTTGTTAATATAGGAAATTCTTTTGCAAGATCGAACTGCATTATTTGATGAGGCAATTTATATGTAGCTACGGCAGTTCTATTCTTATCATAATAACCATTTTCTAATATATTTTTAACTATTGTAAGATATTGTTTATCATATATACTCATTTTTTTCTCCTTTGACTTTTTATTTTTTATTAAATTTATATATTGATATTTACATTATAATATAAGTGTGTTATTAAACAATATACTAAAAAGCTTGAATTAGTGTATAATAGTAAATAATAGTAGTTATTCATGATAGAGAGGTGGACACCTTGGCTTATACAGCTTTATATAGAGAATGGAGACCAAAAAATTTTGGAGATGTAGTAGGGCAAGAGCATATTACAACAACATTAAAAAATCAAATATTAAATGATAGAATTGCACATGCATATCTTTTTTGCGGGACTAGAGGAACAGGAAAAACTTCTACTGCTAAAGTTATGGCAAAAGCACTAAATTGCTTGAATCCTCATGATGGAGAGCCTTGTAATGAATGTGAAATGTGTAAGAAGATAAATGATGGTTTGGCTATTGATGTAACGGAACTAGATGCTGCATCAAATAATGGTATAGATAGAATTAGAGATATTATAGATGATTCAAAATATCCGCCACAAGAAGCTAAATATAAAGTTTATATAATGGACGAGGTTCACATGTTGTCTATAGGAGCTGTTAATGCATTTTTAAAGACTCTTGAGGAACCACCAGCAAATGTAATATTTATATTAGCAACGACAGATCCACAGAAATTACCTATTACAATATTATCAAGATGTCAGAGATTTGATTTTAAGAGAATAAACAATAAGAAAATAGTTGGAAGACTTAGAAAAATAGTTGATTCAGAAGGGGTTCTAGCTGATGATAAATGTCTTGAGTTGATTTCAAGAGTGTCAGATGGGGCAATGAGAGATTCATTAAGTATTTTAGATCAAGCAATAGCTATGGGAGATGGTGCTGTAGAGTATAATTCGCTTATAAATATGCTTGGTTTAGTAACGAATGAACATCTATTTAATTTAACATCTGCTGTTATAGAGAGAAATATTGAAAAAGCAATGGTTATAATAGAAGATTTGGTGTTTGCAGGTAAGGATATACATTTATTTATTAAGGATTTAATAGAACATTTTAGAAATCTATTAATGATTAAAGTTACTAATAATCCTGAAGAAGTTTTAGATATGTCTTTAGAAAATATTCAACTTGTTAAGGAGCAAGGAACTAGAATAAGAGTTGAAGAAATAATGAGGGATATAAGAATACTTCAAGAAGCAGAAAGCAATGCGAAAATAAGTAAACAAGGGCGTTTATATTTGGAATTAGCTATAATCAAGATGTGTAAAATTGAATATGATACATCTAATGAAATTATGTTGGCAAGATTAAATAGAATGGAAGAAGCATTAAAAAGCGGAAAGATAGCAGTAAATGTGGCCAGCACTACTCAAGCTGGAAATGTAGCAACTGTTAAAAAGCAAAATTCAAAAGTAACTGCTTCTCCAAGTAATATTAAGATTGAAGAAAATAAAGATTCTAAAATAAGTATAGCAGATGTTCAAAGAGCGTGGAGAGATATTTTAGAAGCATTTAAAGCAAGAAGGGCTATGGTAATATATGCATCAATAGTTACAGGAAAACCTGTAGCTTGTAAAAATGGAATTCTTACTATATTATATAGTGAACAGTATGCATTTAATAAGCAGAGACTTGAAAAAGCTGATAATTATAAGATTATTAATGAAGTAATTTCTGAAGTTATGAGAGAGAATATAAAAGTAAGATTTGTTGTAGAAGATGGAGGCACAGATAAAAGAAGTGCTGAGGATGTTTTGATTGATGCATTAGGAGAATCAATAGTTGAGATTGTTGATGAGTAAATTTTTAAATAGTATTGTAATAAAAAATACTATATAATAAGAAATAGATTTAGTATTAAGGAGGAAGTTATTATGGCAAGAGGCGGATTTGGAGGCTTCGGCGGAGGCAATATGAATAATTTAATGAAGCAGGCACAAATGCTTCAAAAGCAAATGCAAGAAGCACAAAAAGAAATTGAAGCAGCAGAATTTGAAGCTTCAGTAGGAGGCGGAGCAGTTTCTGTTAAAGTTAATGGAAAGAAAGAAGTTTTAGCAGTTTCTATAAAGCCAGAAGTTGTTGATGAAGATGACGTTGAAATGTTAGAAGATTTAGTACTTAGCGCAGTTAATGAAGCATTAAGAAAAGCTGATGAAAATACAGCAAATAAGATGGGAAAATTAACAGGCGGAATGAATATGCCAGGTTTATTCTAATATTAAATTTTAAAAGGCGTACAGCAGATAGCTTGTATGCCTTGTTTTTCAAATATTTTAAGTCTTTGAAAGGATGTTTTTTATGATGGATTTTTATCCAGTTGCTATAGAAAAGTTAATAGAGGAGTTTGCAAAGCTTCCTAGTATAGGTCAAAAAAGTGCCCAGAGATTGGCATTACATATTTTGAATTTACCCGAAGATGAAGTTAAAGAATTTGCAGATGCATTAGTAAAGGCTAGAGGAACTATAAAGTATTGTTCTGTATGTGGTAATTTTACAGATAAAGATCCTTGTGCTATATGTGGAAACCCTAATAGGGATAGAAGTGTTATATGTGTTGTTGAGCAACCAAGAGATATTATGACTATGGAAAAAGTTAAAGAATATAATGGTATGTATCATGTATTACATGGAAATATCTCACCAATGCATGGAAGAGGACCTCAAGATATAAAAATAAGAGAACTTGTAGCAAGAATGAAGGAAGAAGTTAAAGAGGTAATTTTAGCTACAAATCCTAATATTGAAGGTGAAGCGACTGCTATGTATATATCTAAGATATTAAAACCATTAGATGTTAAAGTTACAAGAATAGCTTCTGGACTTCCTGTTGGAGGGGATTTAGAATATGCAGATGAAGTTACTTTATCTAAGGCATTAGAAGGAAGAACAGAAATCTAAAAAAGGAGGGACTAAGATTTGCATCTTAGTCCCTGTAAATAGATAGATGGGAGTTTTAGAAGTTTTGTTTGATAATGAGTGAAAAGCTTCGTATACAATTAGTATACGTATAAATTAAAAATGTGTTCCTGTTTTTATAAAAATGAATAAATATTGAATTAAATGGTAAGACTCTAAATAAAATATTTGGAGGCGTGATATGAATAAATTAAATATTTTGGAATACATTTTAAAATCTTTACGTAAGAATATATATGAAGATGAATTGATTAATGAAATAGAGTATGCATTGCTTGAAATAGAGACAGCAAGAAATATGTTTAATAATGTAGATGATACTAATTTAATAGATGTAGCTATTTATTCAGAAGATGCAGCAATTAAAAGGTTTGAACATTTATTAAGGAAAGCTAAAGAAAAGGGAGTTTCAGTTAGTCATTCATATATAGTAGATAAGTTTTTGGAATTAGCTCAATATTAAAAATAGTAGGAGTGGTATTTATGGGGTTAGTGTCATTATTAGATGTTAACTTAATTGTATATGGGTTAATAGGTATAGTCATTTTAGCTATATTAATTAAGTTTTTTAAATGGCCAATAAAAATTTTATTAAATGGTATTTTTGGAGTGTTTCTCTTATATGTAGTAAACTTTTTTGGAGCAAGTTTTGGGATACATATAGGTATTAATATAGTAACGGCATTGATAGCAGGTATACTTGGAATACCTGGAGTTATTGTGTTAATAATATATACCATGTTTTTTTAAAAGAAAGAGCTATCACACTATAGAATGTACTCTTAGTCAAAGACAATTAAAAAAAGACTAAGTGGTACCTAAAAGATGGTTCCTGTAATCAACAGGGGTCATCTTTTTTAAATTCCATTGTGGTCTATAATAATTGTGATAATTAACATAATCATTAACTTCTTTAATTAATTCCTCAAAACTTTCACTCTAAGAAGAGACTTATTGTTATGTATTAGCTTATCAATTGTATCTGTAACTATATCTATTTTAAAATTTTTAGAAACATTATGAGCTTTCATCATCCTTCTATAAGGATTAGCTTTTCTGTGTGGGCAGCTAATACGTTTTTATATACTTCTAAATCATTTTCTTCTCTATAAGATCGCTTAGATATAGCTATATTTGAAAAATAG
>SVCK01000100.1 GCA_015058375.1 Clostridium sp. | reverse complement strand
TTTTGCCAACAATCCTTTTCTAGTTGATTTTTTATTCATTTACTTTTCCCTACCCTCTTATCTGTGTTTTTATATTTTTGATGTTTTCATTATATAACTCTAAAAGTAATTTATGGAATATAACTTTTAATATTCCGTAATAGCCCAATACTTTTCACCTTCATTTATATTAACCCATTTCTGAAAAGTATCATTTAATATTTTTGTAAAACCTAACTTTTTTAAGTCATATGATCTTGGACCTGTTTCTAATAAAACCATATTATCTTTTTCTTCACGTATAAGAAAGTTATCATTATTATATTTAAAACATAAAGTTTTTCTATATACTCGTGTACAATTTTGACGTTCTACCTGTAAATAATATCTAGTTATACCTTTTTTAAATCCTTCAATATAACTATCACTCAATAATTTTATTATTTTTCCTCCTCCAGACATAGAACATTCAAATGTTTTTTTATTATATTCTGCATAAATCATATTAATCATCCTTTATTTTTATCCATTTTCCTTCATCTCTAATTAACATCTGCTTCACATATTCCTCTATAATTTAATCCTAATTTGTCATAATAATCATTAAAAGTGACAATAAAACTACAATTCAATAATATTGTAACATTTAGACTTTTTTGTTAAGTTTTTGGTCAAATTTATTTTTTTAATTCCTTGACTTTCAATTGCATATGTTCCCACTTCTACATCTTCTACTTCTAGAATCTTTTCCATTTCTAAATCAGGATATGTCAAACACTGAATTACAAAATTCCTTTAACCTTTTTGATTCTCTTTGTCTCACACTGTTCCAATCCTCATCTGGAAAATCATAAATCAGTTCACTTTTTCCATAACGATCAAGAAAAATATCTAAAGAATAAAGTATTTCCTCATTAATCTCATTTAAAAAACTTTCATCTATTAATACTAATCCATCTGTTTCATCACATTCAAAATTGAAATTCATTAATATTCCTCCATCATAAGCACTTTTATTATTTACACTCTGCCCTAAATTGCCTACTAATGTAGTTGGATTATTTTAAAGGATTTTTATACCGTATTCTTCAATATTGTATTTATTTTCTATTTGCATTGCTTCCCATAATCCTTCATTTAATGATTCACCCTCATATTCTTTTAGTTCTTTCAAATCATTTTCATAAATAACTAGAGCTTTCTTAAACTCTTTTTCTATTTTTTCTCGATTAATTTTGAAAGGTGATTTATTCTTAAGTTCCATTTTTAACTGATAGCTTAGTACTGAAAACGTTGCAAATACGCCTATTCCAGATTTCCAAGTTAACCAATCTAATAATGTTTCTTCTAATTTTAAGTCAACTCTTTTTTTAGGTTTATCAATATAATAACTATATATAGCTGCCATTGCAGGATCTAAATTCAACATAGTATTTGCCGGTGCATATATATTATAACCTAACCTATACATACCTCTACCTCTAAGGAACTCATCAAGTTCATTATTTTCTATTGCCAGCAACAATCCTTGTCTATTTAATTTTGCATTCATATATTTTCCCTACTTTCTTAATCTATATTTTTACATTTTTAACATTTTAATTATATAACTTCAAAAGTAATTTGTCTAACCAAGCCTTTAAAAATTCCTCCTCTCACAATCATTGCCTGTTGTAACACAAAGTTGTCACAAATATTATTTTTAATTTATTTTTGTAAATTCTACTTTCTTATCTATTCCCTTTGCATTTTTAATAATTTGATTATATAACTCAGGATCATTATCTTCAGTAATTTGTTTAATAATTCCTTCAAAATTTCCTCCTAAAGTTTTTCCTCCAGGTATCCATTGATAGTTACAACCTTCTTCTATACCTGCTGGCATATGTAAATCAATATCACTTTTCAATGGGATTTTCACTCTAACAACGCCACTTTCAAATTGATTATCGGGAACTGCAAGTTCTTTAGCAAGTTGTATTTTAAATTCATCTGTAGGGCTTGTTACAGTTCCAAGTTTTGACAGTTTACTTTCAATATCCTCTGCCAGTTTTTGCGGAAGCACAAATTGCCCTCCTTTTACTCCATCTCTTCCAATTTTTCCTTGTCCTAACACAAAGTTCGAATAATTATCCTTTGACATATAACTTATTACAGTTGTACTATCATTTCCATAAAATGCATTATGCCAATTTTCAATTAATTTAGTATTACTTAATGATTCTAAGTATTCTTGTGAGGTTCTTAAATCTTTACTCGTATTCAATATCTTATAATAAGTTTTGCTATTATAACCATTTTTCATGCACTCACTTAACCTTTTATCAGAGATATTTAATAATTCGGTAGCTTGATTATATGCATAGTTCATGTTCTTTTTACTAGACCTAATATCAACCTTAAATTGATCTAGCATAGGTTTTTTCTCTTCCCAAAGAAGATCATTTAAATTAATTTTTTCTCTTTTTGTATATTCCCACAACCTTTCCCAAGCAATATCGTCAATTACTCCTTCTTTTAACTTTTCCAAATATTTAAATCTTTGACCAAATTGTGTTTCTTTCAACATCGAATTACCCTTATTCGCAAGTTTTGCAAATTTGTCGTCAATCTTTCCCAACTTACCCAAAGCATACATTCCAGCTATATCCCCAGTTAAATTTCCAGTTATATAAGCTAATCCTTTTTCTTCATAAGTATCATTTACACTCTGACCCAAATTATCTACTAAAATAGTTGGATCATTGATAACATTCTTAACATACTTAACGAACTCAACACCCTTATCAAAGTCACTTATCACTCGATCTTCATAAGGCTTAAGAAAGTTAGGCGAATCTCCAAATACCAGATTACAGCCAAGACCAATAGTCCTATTGGTAAAACTTCAATTTCTACAGCAGTTGAAAGGATTTGACATATGAATGAAAATATAGTAGATGCAAAGCCTTTTAGAAATCCTTCTGAA
>SVCK01000099.1 GCA_015058375.1 Clostridium sp. | reverse complement strand
GCTCCATGTCCGATTTCTCTTCTTCCAGGACCTCTTAAAGGTTTAACTTCTCCTGTACTATATCCTGGGAAATTATAGTGATGCATATATCTTTTAACTGTTTCAGTTTCATCAATTCCATCTAAAATTTGAACTTCACTTATTGAACCTAATGTAGCAACAGTCATTACTTGAGTTAATCCTCTTGTAAATAATCCTGTTCCATGAGTTCTTGGTAATATTCCAACTTCACAGCCTATCTTTCTTATTTCATCAAAAGCTCTTCCATCTGGTCTTCTCTTTTCATTAAGAAGCATATTTCTAACTACTTCTTTTTGCATAGCATAAAGAATTTCTTTTATATCTCCAACTTTATCTTCATACTTTTCTGCAAATTCTTCATTTACTTTTTCATAAACTGCATCTACAGCTGCATTTCTTTCATCTTTATCCATAATGTACATTGCTTCTTTTACCATATCTGAAGCAAAAACTCTTATTTCTTTTTCTAATTCTTCATCTGGATGATAAAGTTCTGGAGTATCTTTCTTTTTACCGAATTTCTCCATAGCTTCGAATTGGAAATCAATAATTGGCTGACATGCATCAAATCCAAACTTAATTGCATTAATCATAGTAGTTTCATCTACTTCATCTGCACCAGCTTCAATCATCATAACTTTTTCTCTTGTCGCACATACAGTTAAATGTAAAGATGTTTTTTCTCTTTGTTCTGCATTTGGATTAACGACAAAATTACCATCTATTAATCCAACTTGTACTGCTGCACATGGGATTGTAAATGGTATACTTGATAGGCATAATGCCATAGAAGCAGCATTTATTCCTAATATATCTGGTAAATTATCTTTTTCTACTGAAACTACAGTTGCAACAACTTGAACATCATTTCTATATCCCTTTGGGAATAAAGGTCTTATTGTTCTATCAATAGCTCTTCCGTGTAATATTGCGGTATTTGAAGGTCTTCCTTCTCTTTTTATAAAACCACCTGGTATTTTACCAACTGCATATAACTTTTCTTCATATTCAACACTTAATGGAAAGAAATCTATCCCTTCTCTTGGTTCAACTGAAGCATTAACATTTGTTAATATTACTGTATCCCCATAACTCATGAAAATTGCAGCATTTGATAACATTCCTACCTTACCAAAATCAACCTTCAATTCTCTTCCAGCAACAGTTGTACTTAACGTATTGCTCATTATAGGACCTCCCTTCGATTGTTTTACATTTTTTCTTGAAAATTTAAAATAATAGAGCGGTTTAACCCGCTCTAAAAGATTATCTTCTTAAACCTAATTTTTTAACAATAGCTCTATATCTTTCGATATCTACTTGTTGTAGGTAATTTAAAAGACCTCTTCTTTGACCAACCATCATTAAAAGACCTCTTCTTGAGTGGTGATCTTTCTTATGAACTTTTAAATGTTCAGTTAAGTGGCTGATTCTTTCTGATAATAAAGCGATTTGTACTTCTGGAGAACCTGTATCTCCTTCGCTTCTTCCGAATTCCTTAATTATTTCTAATTTTCTTGCCTTATCCATGCTATACGCACCTCCAAAATTTTATCCCCTTAGCTCCAAGTAAAAAGATGGCGACCTTTAAACTTAGGACTAGGTTCTAAAGGAATTATAACAAAACACATCAATATTGTAAATCTTTTTTACAATTTTTCTTAACATCAAGGACAAAGTCACTTCCAATGCTCTCAAAAGCGTGGCATCAACCAATTTGTTCTTCCGCAAAGATTTTATCATGACTTAATTGCATTTTTAATTCCTCAATAGAATTGAATTTTATATTATTTCTGATTTTTTTTATAAACTTCACATTTATTTTATCACCATATATATTTTCATTAAAATCTAAAATATGTGATTCAACTGTTATTTTTTGACCATTAACTGTCGGATTACTTCCAATTGACGTAATAGCTTTGTATATATTATTATTCCAAAAAACATTAGTATAATACACGCCCTCTTTTGGAAGCAGAAATTTTTCTTCTGTTTTTAAATTTGCAGTAGGAAAGCCTATAGTTCTACCAATTTGTTTTCCTGAAACTACTTGCCCACTTAAAAAATATGGTCTAGTAAGCATATTTTTAGCATCTTCAATATTACCTTTTAATAATTCTTCTCGAATTCTAGTGCTACTAACAATACTACCATTATATTTACAAGGCTCTATTATAAATACTTCGAATCCAAATTCTTTTCCAAGTTCTTTTAGCATGTTCGTATTTCCAATATTTTTATAACCAAATCTATAATTAAATCCTACTACTATTCCTCTTAATTCAAATTTTTCAAGTATATATTTAATAAAATCTTTTGGTGATTTTTCCATAAAATCTTTATTGAATTCTTCAAAGTATACTAAATCAACATTATGTCTTTTTAGTATTTCTTCTTTGTTTTCATTATCCATAAGAATATTTAATTTAAATTCTGGATTCAAGACTGTTTTTGGATGATTCTTAAACGTATATACTATGCTTTTTCCTTTATTTTTATTTGCTAATGAAACAACTTTTTTAATTAGTTCTAAGTGCCCTTTATGAAGCCCATCAAAACTGCCTAAAGCTATATAGTTATTTCTTTTAATTTTTTTTTCATTAACTAACATAAACTTTAACCCCTTACTAAATGAGCAACTTTTCTATTTTAAATCCATGTTCATCTAATTTACCAAGCCCAATAAATATATCATTTTCATCATATACTCTATATAATGCTCCTAATTTAGGTTTGCTTTTCAAAGCTCTTTTATCTCCAACTTTAACACCATTTACAAATAATTTACTATAACCTTTATTTATAAAAATCTTATCATAAAAATTTAATGCATCTTCCATTGATACGATATACGAATCAATATTATCTTCATTTAAATCATCAATGTTTATGCTATCCTCTTCTGTAAATACTGATGTCTTCGTTCTTTTCAGTTCTACCATAGTCGCACCTGTTTGAAGCTTTTCTCCTATATCAAAGCATAAACTTCTAATATAGGTACCTTTTGAACATGTAACACTCATAGAAATATAAGGAAGCGAAATATTTATATCTTTTATATCATATATTGTAATTTTTCTTGCCTCTCTCTCTACTTCTATCCCTTGTCTTGCCAAATCATAAAGACGAACTCCATCTTTCTTTAATGCCGAATACATTGGAGGCACCTGCATAATATCACCTTTAAAAGCATCTATAACGCTCATCACTTCATCTTCTTTTACATGTGACCAGTCTTTTTGTTCTATAACTTCGCCTTCTAAATCATAAGTTGTTGTTTTTATGCCAAGCTTAAACTTAACTGTATAACTTTTTTCAGCTTTCATTATATAATCTATAATTTTAGTTGCTTTTCCAAGACATACAGGCAAAACCCCACAAGCCTCTGGATCCAAAGTGCCTGTGTGTCCAACCTTCTTTTCATTTGCTACTTTTCTCACTTTTTTAACAACATCAAAAGATGACATTCCTTTATTTTTAAATACATTAATAACACCGTTCATAAATTTATATCTCTTTTCCTATTGCTTCTAATATTTTTTTCTTTGCGTGTTGTAAAGAAACGTCATTTATCTTCAATCCAGAAGCTTTTATATGGCCGCCTCCACCAAAAATTTCTGCTATTTTTCTAACGTCAAAATCATTTTTTGATCTAAGACTTGCTTTGACACCATCTTCAGTTTCTTTAGTAACAACAGCAACTTCTATTCCTTCTATATTTAAAATCATATTGATGATATCAGATGTATCACCTTTTAACATATCAAATCTTTCTAATGTTTCTAAAGATAATTCAACAAAAGATACCTTTCCATCAAAATGAACTTCAAGTTTATTTATAGCTTCTCCTGTAAGTCTCAATTTATTTAAAGGTTTATTTCCAAACAGTTCATTATGTATATAGCTATTATTTATTCCACATCCTATAAGTTTAGATGCATACGTATGAGTTCTCACAGTCACATTAGAATGTCTAAACGATCCCGTATCAGTAACTATTCCAGTGTATAAACTCATAGCAATCTCTTTAATTTTTTCATTATCCTCATCATTAAATTCAAATTTCATTTGATTTAATAATTCAAACACTATTTCACATGTTGCAGCAGCTTTACTGTCTACATAATTATATTTTCCATACATATCATTTGTTATATGATGGTCTATATTAATAATATCTCTATTAAAATCACTTAAATCAGCACAAATTCTTTCTACATTTCCACAATCTAATACAATTACAAGATCTGTATCTTCTAAAGGTTTCTCAGTTTTTCCATTTATTTCTTCTGATAATGGAAGAAAAGAAAGGTAATCATCTATAACTTCCTTAGAAATTACATAGACATCCTTTCCTATATATCTTAAAGCATTTAAAAGAGCCAATGTACTTCCAATTGCATCACCATCAGGTGATGCATGGAAAGTAAGCCCTATTTTATTGCTATTTAAGACAACTTTGCTTATTTCATTTAAAGTCATCTATTTATTAGCCTTTGTCTTTTGAATTAATTTGTCTATCTTCATTCCATAATCAATAGAATCATCTAATTCAAAAATTATTTGTGGACTGTATCTTAAGTTTATTCTTTGTGCTATTTCATGTCTTACAAAACCTGCCGCAGCTTTTAACGCTTCCATGTTTTGCATTTTTTCTTCTTCATCCTTAGCAAAAATACTTACATATACTTTTGCATATCTTAAATCCTTTGTAACCTTTACTGCTGTTACTGAAATCATAGCAGTAAGTCTTGTGTCTTTTATTTCATCACGAATAAGAACACTTATTTCTTTTCTAACTTCTTCGTTTATTCTTCCACCTCTATAGCTAGGCATATTTAATCACCTCTTAAAGCTCTTTTCTTTCAACTGCTTCCATTTCAAATGATTCTATAATGTCTCCTACTTTTAAATCGTTGAATTTTTCAATACTTAAACCACATTCAAAACCACTTGTAACTTCCTTAGCATCATCTTTAAATCTCTTTAATGATGCTAATTTACCTTCAAGAATTACAATATTATCTCTTATAATTCTTACTTCACAGTTTCTCTTAACTTTACCTTCAAGCACATAACATCCTGCAATTGTTCCAACATTAGAAATCTTATAAGTTTCTCTAACTTCTGCTTTACCTAATACATTTTCTCTGTATTCTGGTTCAAGCATACCTATCATAGCTGACTTAACATCTTCTATAGCATCATAGATAACTCTATAAGTCTTAATGTCAACTCCTTCTCTTTCAGCTGCAGCTGTTGCATTTGAATCAGGTCTAACGTTAAATCCAATAACTATAGCATTTGAAGCTGTAGCTAATGTTATATCAGTTTCACTTATTCCTCCAACAGCACCATGAATAACTCTTACCTTAACATCATCAGTTGATAATTTTTCAAGAGATTGTCTTATAGCTTCTACAGAACCTTGAACATCAGCTTTAACTATAATAGATAATTCCTTAACAGTTCCTTCTTTAATTTGATTATATAAATCTTCAAGAGAAACTCTATGGAAGTTTTCTTGTTTAATCTTATCCTTTCTTGATTCAGCCATAGATCTTGCAGTCTTTTCATCTTTAACTTGAACAAATCTATCACCTG
>SVCK01000098.1 GCA_015058375.1 Clostridium sp. | reverse complement strand
TATCAGAATCAGAAGAAGCAGGGGTATTTATAGTATCTACTAAGGATAGTAGAAAAATATTTATAACTGGACACTTAGAATATGATAGAAGTACCTTAAATGATGAGTATTTAAGAGATATCAACAAAGGTGAAAAAGTTGAAATTCCTAAAAATTATTTTCCAGAAGATAACCCTAATTTAGTACCAGTAATGAAATGGAGAGGTAGTGCTCATATAGTATTTGCTAACTGGTTAAATTATTGTGTATATCAGAATACTCCATTTAATATAAATGATATAAACAAGTAATTTAAGGATATATATGAGGTATTTTAAAGAATCTGGAGTTTTGCGAATTGAAAATAATAAACTAAAAATTATTTGGAATATAGAAGATGATGTTGAGGTAAGCATTTTTTCATTAGCCAATAACGTTGAAAAGTTATTAGGAAAGGTAAAAGGAAAAAATGAATTTATTACGGAAGATTTATATAAAAACGAAAGATGTCTTTATATACTGAAAGCTTTTAATTATCATTATGAAATTGTTGGTGAGAGATTTATACCTTTAGAAGGTGCATATCATTTTAGAGATATTGGAGGCTATAAAAGTGAAGATGGAAGACGAGTTAAATGGAATATCTTTTATAGAGCTGATAAACTATCTAATTTAACTGATAATGATATTAGATATATTAAAAGTATGGGAATTAATACGATTTTAGATTTAAGATCAAATATAGAAAGCAAGACTAGTCCTGATATCAAAATTAAAGATATTAGATATATTAAATTATCTGCAATGAAAGAGATTGATGATATTTTAGGAAATTTAGATATAATATCATTATTTAATAGTGGAATGGTAGATAAGACTGATTTAAAAAGTTTTATAATAGATTCTTATAGAAATATGGTTTCTAATAATACTGCATTAAAAAAACTTATTGAGTGTTTAGAGAATGAAGAAAATCTTCCTATGATATTTCACTGCTCTACTGGAAAAGATCGTACAGGAGTGTCTGCTGCTATAATTTTATCTATTTTAGGTGTGCCTAAAAAAATTATAAAGGAAGATTATATGGCATCTAATTTTTATAGAAAAAATATAAATTCTATTATAGTAAAAAAATTTAAAGATAAAATGAAAAGTGAAGAGAAACTAAAATTTCTAACTTATATTCTTGAAGTAAAAGAAGAATTTATAGATGCTGTATTTGATGAAATAGATGAAAAGTATGGATGTATGGATAATTATTTAGAAAAAGTATTTGGTCTTACCAAGAAAAAGAGAAAAGAATTAAAAAATAGATTTTTATATTAATCTTTAAAGTTTTATTTGATAATTATGGGAAATGCTATATAATAAAATAAGAAAGTCCAATTATGGACTTTCTTATTTTATATAGGAAGTGAAGTAATTGAAGGGTAGAATTTTAATTTGTGATGATGAAAAAGAAATACTTGAGATATTACAGTTGTATTTAGAAAAAGATGGTTACCAAATTTTAAAAGCTAGTGATGGCGCTGAAGCGATAAATATATTAAATAATGAAGATAATATTGACTTATCAATATTAGATATAATGATGCCCAAGATAGATGGATATAAGGTTGTAAAACAATTAAGAAAAATTTCTAATATTCCTGTAATATTAATATCGGCAAAAAATCAAGATTCAGATAAAATATTAGGATTAGATTTAGGAGCTGATGATTATATAACCAAGCCATTTAATCCATTAGAAGTAGTTGCTAGGGTTAATGCTCAGATGAGAAGAAAAAATAATTTAAATAATTCTGAAGAAAAAAAGAATGTATTACAAATTGGCGATATAATATTAGATAGTTATAATGTGAAAGTAGTAGTACGAGGAAAAGAAATAGAGTTGACTTCAATTGAATATGGAATATTAAAATTTTTGATGGATAATGCAGGAAGAATTTTAACCAAAAATCAAATATTTGAGGCAGTATGGAATGAAGAATTTTTAAGTGGTGATAATACTATCATGGTTCATATAAGCAGACTTAGAGATAAAATAGAAGTTGATTCTAGAAATCCTAAGTATTTAAAAACTATAAGAGGTTTAGGATATAGATTTGAAAAGAAGGTTGATCTTATTGAAAACTAAGAAGAAAAATCCTAAATTATTAGTATCATTATTTAAATATTATATAACTTTTGTTCTAGTTTTAACTGCAATATTTGTTGGAACATATTTATATTTAGGTACAAAGATATCTAAATACATTGACCAAGCAGATAGCATGCCAATTATAAATATAATTAATGGCCAGTTTACAGATTATAAAGAGATTAATGGCATGGATTTAAAAAGTATAGGAGCATATTTTGAGGTTTTAAATAGAGATAAGCAAGTAATATATAGAGATGGTGAAGTTCCTGAAGGATTAGCAGATAGCTATAGTGAAGAGGAATTTGAAGATTTAATAAGTGGAACTGTTGATAAAAAATATGATTTTAATGTTATTTGCAAAAGCATTCAAGTAGAAAATGAAGATAGAAACTTGGTTTTAATAATGATTCCTAAAGACCGATTATTCTTTACATTTAAACTTGCCGGTGCTCCCTATGAAGTTGTAAAACCATTATACAAGCTTTATATAATAGTAATTGGTGTGGGAATATTTTTATCAATAATAAGTATAATTGTTTATAGTATTTGGACAAGTAAAAGGATAAAGAAACCTCTTGCAGAAATTGATAAGGCTTTAGGAAAAGTAATTGATGGAGATTATGATGAAAAATTTGTGTTAACAGGGCAGAAAGAATTTGTTGTTATAAGTGATACTGTTAATTTTCTAATAGACAAACTTAAAACAAGTAGAGAAGAAAATGCTAAATTGCAAGAAAGTAAAACAAAAATGCTTATGGATTTATCTCATGATATAAAGACACCTATTACAACAATTAGAGGATTTTCTGCTGCTTTATCAGAAGGGCTTATTGAGGGGGAAGATAAGAAGCAGAGATATTATAAAACAATTTATAATAAGTCAGAGCATGTTGGTGAACTTGTAGATGAACTTTTTGAATTTGTAAAGCTTCAAAATACACAGAATATATTAAAAATTGAAGAAATTGATATATGTGAATTTATAAGGCAAATTATAGTTAACTATGTGGATGAAATAGAGGAAAAGAATTTTAAACTTGAAATTAATATACCTGAAGAAGTGATTAAGTTAAAAATTGATTGTAGACTATTTAAAAGAGCAATAGGAAATTTAATACAAAATGCTATAAAGTATAATCCTGAAGGTACAAAAATAAGAATAGAAGTTACAGAAGTTGAAAATTATGTTGTTATTGAAGTGGCTGATACTGGTATAGGAATTCCAGATAGTATTAAGAATAATATTTTTGATGCATTTGTTAGAGGAGATACGAGTAGAAGTTCTGATGGAGGCTCAGGATTAGGTCTTGCAATTACAAGTAAGATAATAGCTAATCATGGAGGAACTATAGAAGTCTTTAAAGGCAAAGGAGAAGAAAAAACTGTATTTTATATAAAAATGTATAAGCAAATATGAGAATTATGTATTTAAAATTTATTTTGTGAGAAAATTGCTTTAGGCTGTTATCGTGCCTAAAGCAATTTTTGCTATTAAGAATTTTAGATTTATATCTTAATTTAAAATTTAGCTTTAGCCTCCAAGTGTTACATCTTGAGTGTTATACCAATTTAAAGCTTCTTCCAAATCAGAAGGGCTAAAGTCTGGCCAATACCTATCAATTATATAAAAATCAGAGTAAACAGATTGTACAGGTAAAAATCCACTTAGTCTTCTTCTACCACCCCATCTTATAATTAAGTCAATTCTAGATATATCATTGGACTGTATATTTT
>SVCK01000097.1 GCA_015058375.1 Clostridium sp. | reverse complement strand
TAATTACAGGCGCAGGAAGAGGAATAGGAAGAGCTTGTGCTATAAGAGCAGCTGAAGAAGGCGCAGATTTAATACTTACAGATATAGGACAAGATATAAAAACAGTTCCATATCATTTGTCATCTACAAAACAATTACAACATACAGTAGAGGTTTGTAGAGAAAAAGGGGCAAATGTGTTTGCTAAAACTGCTGATATATGTGATTTTAACCAAATAACTACATTGGTAGATGAAGGTATTGCAAGATTTGGTAGAATTGATGTTCTTGTTAATAATGCTGGAATTGGTGCACCAGCTGGGAAATTGACACATCAATATACATGTGAAGAATGGGATATATATATGAACATAAATCTTACTGGTACGTGGAGATTAATAAAAGCTGTTGTTCCATATATGGTAGAAGCAAACTGCGGAAGTATAATAAACATTGCTTCAACAGCAGGGCTTTTGGGGTATAAATATTTTGTTGGATATGTTGCATCAAAACATGGTGTTGTGGGTTTAACTAAATCAGCAGCTTTGGATTATGCTGAGAACAATATTAGAGTGAATGCAATTTGTCCTGGCCCTGTATTTGATGATGAAGATTTAGATGGAAATATGACAACAGCAGTTGCAGATTCATTAGGTCTTGAAATAGGCGATCAGGAAGATGTTGATTTAGAATCTGTAGCAATGAGTAGTGTAGTTTCGCCTATAGATGTAGCGAATACTATGATTTGGCTTGCAAGTGATGAATCTAAGAAAGTTACAGGAGCTAGAATTACAGTTGATGCAGGATATTCTGTTAAGTAGAAAGGAAGGTATAGATTTTGAAAGTAGTTATAAATTCGAATATAGAAAGAGAAAATGATAAGTTGACTAATGCTTTTGTTACAAATTATAGTGGTGAAAATGATATAAAATTTGTACTGTCAAGGATAGAAAGTCTAAAAAATGATACAGTATTAAATAGAAGTGTTTATTTTGTAGTAGAAGATAATATATTTTATAAAAACAAAGAAAAACTTATTGATAAAGAAATAAGACGTTCAATAGGGTATACTGATAAGATAAGAGTTGTATTGATGATTCAAGATATTGATAAAGCAACTTTAATAATTAAAGCCAATAATACAAAGGTCTCTTATAGTAAAATGGTAAGTTTATATAAATATATTATAGGTGAAGAGAATGTATTTGTAGATGACTTTTTTGTTAAAAATAATAATTATATGGGAACTGATTCTTTAAGTTGGGGAGTACCAAGTTGGGATGCTCAACAGATTTTTACTAATTGTAATAGTGTATATATTAGTGAAGAAAATTGCGAAGAAATAAAAAAATGTACTAAAGATAGTGTCATAAATGCTTTAATGGCTACATTATATAAATATAAGTCAACAAGTGCAAAGGTACTGATTAAGGAAAATACTTATGAAACTTCAAATGTAAGAGTTGCAATTATAGATGAAAATCAAGAAATTGCAATTGCTGAAAAAGAAAGTTCAGATAAAAATGCAGTTGAGTTTTTTAAAGTTGGAGCAGAATTTACAGATGTAGAGGATGAATCAATTGAATATTATCCATGTATGACAGCTATTTATCCAATTACCTTATGTGTAACAGAAAATCATCACAAAATTAGAAGTATAAGAATTATGGCAAGTGAAAAGATTGTAAATGCTGTTGTATTAGAACAATTTGCACAACTGTTCATATTTTATTTAAATGGACTAAAAGAGAAAAATGGTAATGTAATTCGTATGTCGAATAGGTTAAAATTTGAAAATGAGATAGGTGTAGGAATTTCGGTTCCAGATAATACTAAAGAAATGGAAAAATATAGTAAATATAATCTTGTTAAGATGATTAATGAAATTTCTAACAAGTATGCAGATAGGATAGCAGTATCTTATAAAGATACTGAATTGAAATATTCAGAATTAGCAGAACAAAGTAATAGTTTAGCTAAAATATTATTAAAAAAAGGGGTAAAACCAGGAGAAAAAATAGTTATTTCTGTACCTCAAGATGAAAAATTGATTATTTTGATTCAAGCTATTATTAAAGCAGGTGCAGTATATATTCCTGTTGATCCAGGATATCCTATGGAAAGAATTGCATTTATAGTGCAAGATTCGCAAGCTTCTTTTGTTATAAGCAATAATACTAGTGGGGAATTTGGTAAAGAAGTTTTAAATATATCATATGAAGAGTTGCTGAATAGTGATGAAAATGTCAAAGATATACAGTTACCTGAAAATTTGGATAAAAATGGATATGTTATTTATACTTCAGGGACTACAGGAAAACCTAAAGGAGTAAGTGTGCCTTCAAAAAACATTGTAGCACTTATTAATGCAACTAGAGAAGAATTTGATTTAAATGAAAATGATGTGTGGACTATGTTTCATTCATATTCATTCGATTTCTCAGTATGGGAAATGTGGGGATGCTTGCTAACTGGAGGAAAATTAGTAATAGTTCCAAGAGAAACAGCTAAATCTCATTATGATTTACATGCTTTGTTGATAGAGAAGAAAGTGACTGTGTTTAATCAGACACCAGCATCTTTTTATGCATTACAAAATGTAGATTCTGAGAAAAGAGGAGCACAGCTTACATCAATAAGATTGATTATTTTTGGTGGAGAAGCTTTAGATACTGCAAAACTTCAATTGTGGTTTAAGAGGTATCCATCAACTAAGTGTAGATTAGTAAATATGTATGGTATTACTGAAACTACTGTTCATGTTACATATAGAGATGTTCATTGTAGAGAACAAGCATATCTTAATAAATCAGTAGGAAAAGCATTAAAAGGATGGGAAATATCGATAAGAAATAAAGATGGGCAAAGATGTCTTGTAGGTATGGAAGGTGAAATATGGATTAGTGGAGTAGGAGTGGCAAATGGGTATTTAAATAGAAATGAATTAAATAAAGAAAAGTTTGTTGTAGATGAAAATAATACAAAGTGGTATAGAAGTGGTGACTTGGGAAGATTTAGAGTGGATGGTTCTATTGATTATTTAGGCAGAATTGATAATCAGGTGAAAATAAGAGGATTCAGAATTGAACTTGATGAAATTAAAAATGTTTTATTAAAGATACCTTATGTTGAAGATTCTGTTGTGACAGTTGTTAGTAATGATGGAGAAGATGCTGCGAGAAAGCAATTGTATGGATTTATAAAGGTAAAGGAAGAACATGAACAAGCAGAAATTAAAAAATATTTGTCTATGAGACTTCCAGATTATATGATTCCAAATAAAATAGTTAATGTTGCTGAAATTCCTATGACTATAAATGGTAAAGTAGACTACAAATTATTAATAGCTAATTCAAATAAATGTCAAGTTGAGTGTAAAAAAGCACATAAGCAAGAATTTGATTTGTGTATTCAAATTTGGAGTGAGGTACTAGGAAATCAAGTTTCTGAAGATGATGAATTTTTTAATACTGGAGGAAATTCTCTTTTGGCTGTAGAGCTAATTTCTAAATTAAAGAGAAGAATAGATAGTACATTAACGCTAAAAGACCTTTATTTAAATTCTACACCTAGAAAGATGAAGAGGCTTATTGAAAAAAAGAAAGGTGGATTGTCATTAAATGACTAGTTCTAAATTAGAAAAGCTTGCAGTGGTATACGCTGAAGGTTCAGCGTCACTTTTAACAATAAAAGCTGCTTCAATCGGGATTTGCCAAATTGTTGTTCTATTCGATGAAGAATGTAGCGAAAATGATAAAAAGCAGATTAAATTATTAAAAAAGCATCTAGTTTCTTATGATATATCAAAGCTTGATGTAGAAGAGGTTGTAGAAATTTTAAAGAAAGAAAATGTTAAAGGAGTAGTAACTTTTAGTGAATATAAATTGCGGATAACAGCTGAATTGTGTGAAAAAATGAATTTTATAGGACACACGTTAGAAAATGTAGAGGTATTAACAGATAAATATAAACAAAGAGAATCTTTAGCAAAAGATAGTGTGAATGTTGTTAGATATGCAATCTTAAATAAAGATAATTATAAGAATAGGTATGAAAAAGTTGGATTCCCAGCTATTTTAAAACCAAGAGTAGGAGCTGGAAGTAAATGGACTAAAAAAGTATCATCCTTAGATGAACTTTCAACTGCATTAGATGATTTTCCAGAAAATATTGAATACATTCTTGAGGAATTTTTAGAGGGTAATCCAAGTTTTAAAGGCAAATATTTTGGGGATTATGTATCAGTTGAATCTATTCATCAAAAAGGATTATCAAAGTCAGTTTGTATAACAGCTAAGTTGCCTTTAACTGAAAATTTTGCTGAAACTGGGATGTTTATTCCGCATCCATTTTCAAAAAAACTTGAACAGGAAATTCTTGAAGTAGAAGAAAAAGCTATTAAAGCTTTAGGAATAACTGAAGGGATTACTCATACAGAGATAAAATTAACCAAAGACGGACCAAGAATAATTGAGGTTAATGGAAGGCTTGGAGGATATGTATCTGAAATAATAAAAAGAGGGACAGGCATTGATTTGGTTAAAATAGCCTTGATGATAGCTTTAGGAAAGCAAGTAGATATGAATTTAAATGTAGGAAAGATGTCAAAGGTAATATATGAAATTTTTCTAGAATCTCCTTCAGTAAAACAGGCAGTTTTATATAGTATAAATGGATTAGATGAAGTTAAAAAGATGGAACATATAGTTCATGTTGAAATTAAAAGAGGGATAGGTAGTGTTTTTGACTATAGAAATGGTACTGAAAATAATATTGGCGTAGTTTATGGAGATGCGGATAATTTTGATCAATTTGAAAATATCATTAATTTTGTTAGAAAAACTATAACGCCTAAATTTTATAGTAGAGGAAGTGAAGAAAATTATGAATAAAACTATTGGAAGTAGATTTAAGTATATATCGACTAAGTATAAAGATAATACTGCTGTAATATGGGATCATCAGTCTGTAACTTATGGAGAACTTAGTAAAAAGATAAATGTGTTAAGTGGTAATATTCTATCATGTGGTATGAAAAAAGGAGACATAGTTGGTGTACAGTGCAAAGAAAAAATTAATTGGATAGTTTCAATACTTTCTTTGGTTAATGTTGGAATGACATATGTACCTTTAGAACCAAATAATTCTTCTAAATATATAAAACAATTATGTGATAACGTAAATATTAAGTTAATTCTTACTGATGACGATGTTAATTTTTCTTTTGTAAAGACTAAAAACATATTAAGTATAGATAATATAGAATCTGATTATTTTATTGAAGATACAGAATCAGATTTGTTGGCATATATTATGTTTACGTCTGGGACAACTGGAATGCCCAAAGGAGTAGGAGTTACTCATAATAATATTCTTAACCTCACAATAGATTCTAATTATGTAAAACTTAATTCACATGTGCGAATGCTTCAAACAGGAGCGCCTACTTTTGATGCTTCTACTTTTGATGTATGGGGAACTTTATTAAATGGTGGAACTCTTATATTAATAGAAAATAAGAAAATAACTGATTTCAAATATCTTCAAAGGATAGTTCATGAAAATGAGATTACTACAATGTGGCTTACATCACCTTTATTTAGTATAGTAGCAGAAAAAAAACCAGAATTATTTAATGGTGTAAAAGAAATAATTGTTGGTGGGGATATCGTTAATCCAGATCATGTTGATAAAGTATTAGATGTTTGTGATGATATAGTTGTGTTTAATGGGTATGGACCTACAGAGTGTACGACGTTTTCGACTGTTTATAAAATGACTTCTAAGAATAATGGAAAGGATATCCCAATAGGAAAACCTATTAAGAATGTTGTGACTTTTATTCTTGATGAACATTTAAAACCTGTAAATAGTGGAGAAATTGGTGAACTATATATAGGCGGAAAAGGTGTTTCAAAAGGATATATAAAT
>SVCK01000096.1 GCA_015058375.1 Clostridium sp. | reverse complement strand
TCAATTAGGAGGATTCTATAACCTTCCTCATGGTGTATGTAATGCAGTACTTCTTCCTCATGTACAAAAGTACAATATGGAAGTTGCTTCTGATAGATTAAAAGAAGTTGCATTAGCAATGGAATTAGATGTTAAAGATATGTCTGCTATTGAAGCTGCTAATAAAGTAATAGAAGCAATAAAAGATTTATCTAAAAGCATAAATATACTTTCAGGATTAAAAGAACTTGGTGTAAAAGAAAGTGATTTCAATACTTTAGCTGAAAATGCATTAAAGGATGCATGTGGTACTACAAATCCAAGACAAGGTTCTAAAGAAGATATAATTGAAATATTAAAATCTGCAATGTAATATTGATTTTAGTATATTTAAAAGCGACCATGCCAGTTTTTAATCTGGTATGGTCGCTTAATTTTTAGAACTACGAGACACTAGATAATTTTGTTTAATATGAAATTATTTCAAAACAGCTTTTATTCTTCTTACTCCTGCTGATGCAGATTGTTCTTTTATTATTTTAAATTCTCCTAATTCTCCTGTACATTTTGCATGTGGACCTCCACATATTTCCTTTGAGTATTCGCCAATTGTAAATACCTTTACAACCTCATCATACTTGTCTTTAAATAGGCCCACTGCTCCTTCTTTATATGCATCCTCTAATGATTTTTCTTCACATATAACTTCAACATTTGATTTAATAGCTTCATTTACTAATGCCTCTACTTCTTCTATTTCTTCACCTGTCATTTTTCTATCAAAATTAAAATCAAATCTTAATCTATCTGGTGTAATATTACTTCCTCTTTGAACAATATTATTTCCCAAAACCTTTTTTAATGCAGCATGAAGAAGGTGAGTTGCGGTATGAAGTCTAGCAGTTTCTACACCTGACTCTGATAATCCACCTTTAAACTTTTGTTCTGCACCTTTTCTTGATTTTTCTTGATGTTCCTTAAACTTATGGTTAAAATCTGCAAAATCTACTTTTATACCTTTTTCTCCTACTAATTCAGCTGTTAGTTCTATTGGAAATCCAAATGTATCATAAAGTCTAAAAGCAATATCTCTATCTAAATATCCATCAGTCACTTTATCTAACACCTTGTTTAATTCTTTTAATCCTTTTTCAAGAGTCTTGGCAAATTTATCCTTTTCTTTCTTAACTACATTTTTAACTCTATCTTTATTTTTATAAACTTCTTCATAATAATCTTTAAATTGATCAACTACTATATCTATAAGTTCATTTTGAAAATCTTTCTCTATATCAATATCTAACTTTTTAGCATATCTTATTAATCTTCTAATAATTCTTCTAAGCACATATCCTTGATCTGTATTTGATGGTTCTATTTGCTTTTCATCAGATGCAAGCATTACTATAGCTCTAATATGATCAGCTACAATTCTCATTGCCTTTTCATTGCCTTCATACTTTTTATTAGATATTCTTTCTATTCCTTCTATAATTGGTATCCAAATTTCTGTCATATAATTATCATCTACACCAGATAATGCAGCTGTTATTCTTTCTACGCCCATACCTGTATCGACATTTTTTTGACTTAATTCTTTAAATTCTCCATCTTCAGTTCTATTATACTTCATAAAAACATTATTCCAAATTTCAACCCATCTATCATCAGTTGGGTCATGCTTTACTGGTGGTTTTGTTTCATTATCACTCCAATAAAATATCTCAGTATCTGAACCACAAGGCCCTACCTGATTTAAACTAGGCCACCAATTATCTTCAGCTGGTAAATATGAAATTCTGCTTTCAGGTATTCCTAACTCATTCCAAATTTTAGCTGACTCTATATCAGCTTCTATTAAATCATTTCCTTCAAATACAGTTACAGCTAATCTATCTACGGGTATATTAAGAACTTTAGTCAAAAATTCAAAACTCCAAGTTATAGATTCTCTTTTAAAATAATCTCCTAATGACCAATTGCCAAGCATTTCAAAAAATGTATGATGGGTTTTATCTCCCACTTCATCTAAATCTGTTAATCTAAAGCATTTTTGGTAATCTACCAATCTCTTACCAAATGGGTGTTTATCACCTAATAAATACGGAACCAATGGTTGCATACCTGCTGTATTAAACAAACAAGTAGGGTCATTATCAGGAATAATTGATGCCGACTTTATTTGCGTATGTCCTTTTTCGGTAAAAAAACGAATATAGTTATCTTTAATATTTATCTTACTTTTCATCTTTATCTCTCCAAACACTTATTTTGTTTCAGCATATTATATCATATTTTGTATAATTATTCTATTAATTCCACATCTTTGAATCAATCAATCGATATCATTAAATAACTATTATTCACCAAATGCTCTAACTTTATTCATCCGTAATTTTCTTCATTAAACACATTGTATTATATTAAACATTTTCTAAAACTTTCTTTTGTTTTTCTTGTCATAAAACTTCCTCCTTAAATATACATGAATATTATTCAACTTCTACCAACTAATCATACAAAAAAGACAGTAGGTAGATTTGTTTTTACACAAATCTACTTACTGTCCCTATATAGCTCCAATAACTAATAAAAAAAGACTACATTCTACTTGAAAACATATAACACTAAAGAGTTATTTTTTCCTTTGCTTCTTCTACTAATTGCCACAGAATTTCATTCAATGCAGAATGACATCTTTCATTATAAATATGATATATTTTTAAATACAAAAAAACGACAACACAAACTGCATTGTCGAGGTTTTTATGGTGGAGGCGAGGGGTATCGAACCCCTGTCCGAAAGCAGACCAGCCTGACTTTCTACGAGCGTAGTCTATATATTAAATTTTGCTCCTTAGTACCCCTACAGACAGGAGACTAAGTTGCTAGCTTCATAAATACCCCTCTAGCTCAAAGCTTTGCTAGACTTCGTTTCCTACTTATAATGACACCAGTGCCCCCAGACGTAGGCACCCAGGACTGATGAGCAGCGTTAAATTAAGCTGCTAATGCAAAATTGTCTTCTGCGTTTACATTTAATGCATAGCTGATTTACGAGTCGTCCATGCTTTACTCGGCCCGCTTATCAAACCCATCTTACCCCCGTCGAAGCCAAAACGCCCCCATGTTGTAAGAAGAATTCTCAAAACTTCAATATTCAGTTTTTAATTTCTTCAGTAAGTTGATTATATACCACCTAAAATTCCTTGTCAAATAGCAATTTTACTCAAAACAATAAATCAATTCTTATCTTTTTCTAACTTTTGAAACAACTCCTGCTGATGCAAGTCCTGCTATAACTACTTGTAAAGTTAAAGGATTGGATTTCTTTGCTGCAGAATTTACAGCTGTTCTTATAATTTCATCAGTCTTATCATAACAATGCATAAAACTCCCTCCAAACTTATTTATAATATCTAATGCATATATTAAAAGCCCCCCTGCATTTTATTACTTACTATTTTCCCATTGTCATCAATCACTTTGCTTATGTAATCGTTTAATTGATAGTTAAATTTTATCACTAATAAACACTTAATTATTGCTGTTAACTATCATTTTATTTGTTATTTTGTGATATTTTTCTGAATTTTGCTGGCGTTATATTATAAGACTTATTAAATTCTTTATAGAAAGATTGTATATTAGGAAACCCATTTTCAAGAGCTATATGAACAATAGGATAATCGGTATTTATAAGCTGATTTTTGCTCCTATTCATTCTTATATTTGTAATGTATTCTTTAACTGTCATATGCAAATTTTCTTTAAAAAAACGTACAAGATGACCATAAGATAAATTAAAATTTTCTGCTATCATCCCAATAGTAAGATTTTCTGAACAATGTTCATCTATATATTTTGTAATCTTAAGAATTCTATCTCTATTCTTATCACTTAAAATTAATTTTCCATCTTTTCTTACTCTTTTCTGAAATGATAATAAATAACGTATCAAAATATATAAATTTCCTTTGATTGCAAGTGTTTTAAATTCATCATCACCTTCATAATAAAATTTCATCTTTTCTATTAACTCTAAAACTTTATGTTTTATTTCATCCTTTTTTATTTGTTCAAAATATATAGAATCTATATCTTTAAAACAATTTACTAAAAAATCATAATCTATTTGAAGCATATATCCATTAAAATCTTCATTATTATCTCCATAAACAAGATGTTCCTCTCTAGAATTAATAATAAAAATTGCTCCTGAATTAACTAAAAAATTTTTCCCACAAACCCAAATACATAGTTCTCCTTTTAGAACAACGATAATTTCTATACTCCTATGCCAATGTTTTTCTTTAAATTGCAAATCATCCTTAATTGATGCAAAAGATTTAAATCTTATAGGCATATCATTATCTAATTTTATCTTTTCGTAAATATCCATAAAACTTCCCCCAGTTCTATCATCATCTTATGTTCTACTAAATTTTACTATAAAAACAGTCAAAATGATATGTATAAAACTTTGAAAAATCCAGATACTATAAATGATTGAGTTTCCAAAGGAGGTTTTCTTAACTAATCATGCCAAATCTTAATAATTTAAAATCTTTTATTAAATCTAAAAGACTAGCAATAAAATCATGTTATTTCTTATCAATTTTATTATTAGTCTTTATTTCAGCTATTATTATGATAACCAATGATTATAAACAAAATTCATGTTATAGTAATGCTATAACTACTAATGGTACTAGCAATAATTTTAGCTTCCAAAGAACTTTTAATACTGAAGATAAAATTAATTCTTCAAAAGATGCAGAGACCTTAAAAGTCTCTGTATTTTATATTTTCTCTATAAAAATTACCATTGCAAAACCATAGTATTGAGTATATAATGTCAAAGGACTTTTATTCTTAAATGCTTAAAAATAATTTTTATATATACATCTTATTAAGATAATAAAAATATTTATTTTTATAGACATTTTATGTAATTAGTTATAAAATATGTTTATACAATAAATAAGCCCAACAATTTTTTTATATACATTTTTACATTTTTATATTTTTACATTTCCACCCAACGAAAATGTAAAACCAAAATCGACTATATCAAGATATTTTTGATTTAAGTCGTATCAAAAATGAGGATTCAAAATATTTGAATCCTCATTTTTTTGCATAAACTACATCTTTTAATTTTGATTAAACTATCACTTTATATAGCCTAATATCTATTTCTTTCTTTCATTGCTCTATCCATATCTCTTCTTTGAGCTTTTTCAAGTAAAGCATCTCTCTTATCATAATTTTTCTTACCTTTACATACTCCAAGAGCAACCTTTACTTTATCTTTTTTAAGATATAATGATAAAGGAACTATTGTATATCCATCTCTTTGAATAAGTCCTTGTAATCTAAATATCTCAGATTTATGAAGCAATAGCTTTCTATCTCTTAGTGGATCAACGTTAAATATATTACCTTGTTCATATGGGCTAATATGCATATTTTTTATATATACCTCTCCATTATATATATCCCCATAGCAATCCTTAAGATTACATTTACCATTTCTAATAGATTTAACTTCTGTTCCCACAAGAGCAATTCCTGCTTCTATAGTTTCTTCTACAAAGTAATCATGCCTAGCTTTTCTATTATCAGCCAAAGTATTACTACTTTTTTTCTTTCTTACCACGCTCTCTCACCTACTTTAGGTTTATTATATCTACATTATAATCTATTATACTAATCTTCTTCAACTTCTTCTTTTAGTTCTTCCTTTATTTTAGGTAGTTTTTCTAAAAATTCCTTTGTAGCTTTAATTTCTTCTCTATCTTCTTCTACTTCAACTAGCTCAAAGAAAATTTCCCTATTAGGTATATCAACTTTGCTACATTTAACTTTAACTAAATCTCCCAATCTATAAACATTTTTAGTTCTTTCCCCTATTAAACATAAATGATTTTCATCATATACATAATAATCATCATCAAGGGCAGTTATATGAACTAGACCTTCTATTGTATTAGGTAATTCTACAAACATACCAAAAGAAGTAACTGAAGATACAATTCCTTCAAACTCTTCTCCTAATCTATCAAGCATATATTCAGCTTTCTTTAAATCATCAACTTCTCTTTCAGCCTGCTGAGCTGTTCTCTCCATTTCTGAAGATTGTTTTGAAGCATAGTCTACTAATGTAGTTAACTTCTTAGTTCTCTTTTCATCAATCTTCCCATTTAGATATTCCTTAATGATTCTATGAATCTGTAAATCTGGATATCTTCTAATTGGTGATGTAAAGTGACAATAATATTTAGCAGCTAATCCAAAGTGTCCTGTACATTCTGGTGAATATCTAGCTTGCATCATGCTTCTTAAAAGAAGTGTACTTACTACTGTTTCCTCTTTTTTACCCTTAACCTTATCTAATATTTCTTGAAGATTTCTTGGTTTGATTTCTCCATTCCATCTCATAGCATATCCTAAATTATAAATAAATTCTTTAAACTTTTGAAGTTTTTCTTCATCTGGTTCCTCATGAATTCTATATACAAAAGGAAGATTAGCCCAGAACATTTCTTCAGCTACTGTTTCATTACATACAAGCATAAACTCTTCAATAATTCTATTGGCTATTTCTCTTTCATAAGGCTTAATATCTATAGGTTTGCCTAAAGAGTCTAAAATAATCTTAGATTCTTCAAATTCAAAATCTATAGCACCTCTCCTTGCTCTCTTTGCATTTAAAATATTACAAAGTTCCTCCATTGCTTTGAAATCATCAATTAAATCAGAGTACCTATTTATAAGTTCTTCATCATTATCTCTTAAAATCTTAGTAACATCAGTATAAGTCATTCTCTCATTTGTTCTTATTACTGACTCCATAATTTCATGATCCAAAACTTTTCCATTATTATCTATAATCATAAAACAACTTAAAGCAAGTCTATCTACTCTAGGATTTAAAGAACATATCCCATTAGAAAGTTTTTTAGGAAGCATAGGAATAACTCTATCTATTAAATAAACTGAAGTTGCTCTCTTTAAAGCTTCTTTATCTAAAGGATTCTTTTCTCTTACATAATGAGATACATCAGCTATATGAACACCAAGCTTAAACCTTCCATTTTGAAGTCTTTCTATAGATACTGCATCATCTAAATCTTTTGCATCTTCTCCATCTATAGTAACCATCTTTATATCTCTTAAATCTCTTCTCTTTCTAATTTCCTTTTCATCTATTGAATCTTCAATTGTGTTAGCATAATCTAATACCTTTTGTGGAAATTCTTCTGGCAAACCAAATTTTTTAATAATAGTTAATATATCAAGCCCTTTATCACCCTTTTGCCCTAAAACTTCAACAATCTCTCCTTCTGGACTTCTTCTCTTATCTGGCCATTTAGTAATTTTTACAACTACAATATCTCCTTCCTTAGCACCATTTCTATCTCGCTTTGGCACAAAGATATCTTGATTAATTCTTGTATCTTCCGCTACAACAAATCCAAAATTCTTACTGTCTTCATATACACCTATTATCTTTGTATTGCCTCTCTCTATAATTTGGCATACTTCTCCTTCTCTTTTTTTGCCATTCTTATCTTCTCTAGTTATTTGAACAAGAATTTTATCTCCATTCATAGCTCCATTAATACATGAACTTGGAATAAATACATCCTTTTCTCCTTCTTTTTCAGGAATCAAGAAACCATACCCTTTTGCATGAGCCTGCAAAGTTCCTGTTATAAGCCCTAATCTCTCAGGTAAAGCAAATTTATCTTTCTTTGTTCTTATTATAAGTCCTTCTTTTTCCATAGTTTTTAATGTCTTTTTAAATGCTCTATACTCATTTTCATTTATATCAAAGACAGCTACTAGTTCTTGTATATCCATAGGTCTATATGCTTCTTCACGCATAAACTCAATTAATGCTTTTTTTATCCCCATAAATTTACCTCCTGTTTTAATATAATTATTCACTTAATATTTTAGCCAAAATTTACTTGCATTACTCTTTAGTATATCTTATCACACGAGCATAAAAATGATAACCCTTAGAAAGGTAGTATCAACGAATATATAAGCTTTAAATCTACTGACTTTAATCACCTTTACCTTTCTTAAATTAATTTATAATAACAAATTAACTTTTAGTGCAATAATTTTATACATCTAATCAAAATTATTAAAGTCTATTTTAGGCTTTGATTATAGAATTAGTTTATAAATTTCAAGTTGCAAATGATTTCATTTTCAACTAAAAATAAAAATTTGTATCTAATGAAGACAGAGGTGATATTTTTGTTATCAAAAGATTTTATGTTAACTGGAAAAACAGCAAGATTTCTTTATAATAAC
>SVCK01000095.1 GCA_015058375.1 Clostridium sp. | reverse complement strand
GTCATTTCACTTCCTGTACCAGCAGTTGTATTTACAGTTACAAGTGGAAGACATGGATTTTTAGATTTATCTACACCTTCATAATCGTTTATTGTTCCACCATTACTTGCAAGAAGAGCAATTCCTTTTGCACAGTCATGAGCAGAACCTCCACCAAACGATATTACAAAATCACAGTCTGATTGCTTTAATATATCTAAACCTTCGTTAACAGATTTTACTGTTGGGTTTGGTTTTACTCCATTATAAATAGAATAGCTTAAGTTATTATCATCTAAAACTTTAGTTAAGTTATCAACTAACTTTGTTTCAATAAGAACTGTATCTGTTACTATTAATGCTTTCTTTAATCCTAACGCTTTTAATTGTGAACCAGCATCATTTAAGCATCCTTTTCCAAGTAAGCTTAATGGTGGCATAAAAAATTTACTACTCATAGTATAATTCCTCCTAGTTAAATGTTTTATGTATAGTATAATTCCTCTTAGTTAAATGTTTTATGTAGAAAACTTATAAGTAAATAATACATGTATGTTAAAAAAATAACTAACTGTTTTTTGAAAAAAAGTACCCCAAATTTCAATGCGACAAAAAATAACATGATTTTTGTTATATTGAAGTTTGAAATGAAATTTGGTTTAATTAAAATGTTATTGTATAATTAAATTAAAAACATTTTGTGGGAGATACAAAAATAATTATGAATAATAATATTTTTATGAAAGAAAAAATAGATGGAGTCGAAACTGACTTAATAAAGTTAATATATTATGATTATGAAAAAGATTATAAGGATAGTTATACTACAGCTGAGTGTAATAGATTATGTAGAGTTTTAGATGGAGAAAAAAAGGTTAAAGTTAATAATAAGAGTAGTTTGATATATTCTGATGATGAATTTGTTTTATTAAAGCCAAGGTCTAAGGTTGAAGTTATTACAGATAGATCTACTAAGGCTCTTGTATTAGAAATTTCTAATGATCTCATTTTAGATATAAGTAGTAAGGTAAGCTATGATTTTCAAGAAAATATAGATTTTGAGTTGAAAAGCAACTATACTTTCAAAGATTCTGATGTAAAGCATTTGATGGATGATGTAATAAATATAGCTGTTGAAAGTAAAGGGAATAAAGAATTTTTAATAGATTTGAGAGCACAGGAAATTACATATGAGTTATTTAGGCGTAGAATATTTAGTGATATTAATGTGTTAAATTCTAATAATGTAATAAGAATGGCAGTAAGGATTATGAATGAAAATATTTTAAGTAATATAACTATTAGTGATATAGCATATTCTTTAGGAATGTCTCTTACTAATTTTTCAACTATTTTTAAAAATGCTACAGGAATATCGCCAAATAAATATTTTACAAATCTCAAATTACATAAAGCAAAGGAAATGCTTAAATATCAAAGTGTTACAGAAGTAGCTTTCTCACTTGGATATGAAAACATATCACATTTTATAAATATATTTAAAAGAAATTTTGGAATAACACCTAAACAATATAGTTTGAGCTTAGTAAATAGCTAATTTACAGTATAATTATTGATAACAGTAATGCATTTTTTTAAGAATAAAGAAATAGAATCTTAATTTTTATTGTGCTCTTAATAGAAAGTAAAAGAAACATAAGCAAATAAACAAGCTTATGTTTCTTTTTATATAATTTATTATTAATTAAAGTTCATCATGCCAAGCATACATAAAAAAGCCTCTTTATTAACTTTTTTATAGTCATCAAGGTTTTTAACAAAATTAATAAGTTCTTTTATTTCTTCATATTCTTTTGAATTTTTGTCATATTGTTTTAAAAGTTTCTTGTGATCCTTGATTACTTCATTGTAAATCGTAACTCTTCTTTCAGCGTTTTTATAAATTTTAACTAAATCTGAATCATACATATTCATTTGCTCAATCTCCTCTTAAGTATTATCATACTTAAATTATACAACAAGTGAATTTAAAAATATATTGTAAAATTAACAAATATTTTTTCTAAGAGTTATAAATAATCCTTCACTGGTTATCTTTGCCATCATTTTTACAACTTCATCAATAGAAATATTATTAGAGTTTGAAAGATACCAATTTGCAACTATCATAACATTTGAAGCTAATAAATTTGAAAATAGTGAAGCGTATTCTTTTTTGCTAGAATCAATGTTAAAGTTTGAATATAGGTTTTCTAAAATGGCATTTTTAATTAATGAGGTCATTTCATCATATACGTTACGTTCAATAGAGGCTGTCCATAAAGTAGTGTATATTTCTTTATTTTTAATAAAAACGGCTAAAAGGTTTTTAAATTGCATATCATAATTTAAATCTTCAACAGTTGAAGGTGATGCATTTATAAATTCAGTATTTAAGTTATTAGTAAATTCATGTAAGCTTTTATCAATTAGCTTATCTAAAAGATCATACTTATCCATATAATATTTATAAAAAGTTGATCTGTTAATTTTTGCACATTTGCAGATAGAATCAACTGTTATTTTTGAAAAAGATGAATTATGTAAGTTTTTTAATAAAGAGTTATCTATACTTTCTAATGTTTTTACAACTCTTAAATCGGTTTCGTTCATAGAAAATTCTCCTCGAGTAATTTTTTGTATTAAAGCAACAAAGTTGAAAAGTATTGCTTTTGTTAATATTATAACATGGAAAAATTGCTTTTTATATTTAAGTTTTTATGTAAAGTTCGTATATTGTATGGTCGTGGTTAGAAAAAAGAGATGCTATACCTGAAATGGAACCAGAAGATGAAGAGATATTAAAAATAGGACAACCGGATTTTATAGCATTTAATTATTATAATACATTGACTTGTGAATATGATGATGGGACACAAACATTAAGTCAAGCAACTGATCAACAAACTGCTAGAGGCGAAAAAGGAATGTTTAGAGGATGTAAAAATCCTAATTTAAAGGTAAGCCCATTTGGTTGGGAAATGGATAGCGTTGGTTTAAGAGTAACGTTAAGAGAAATATATTCTAGATATGAATTACCAATGATAATAACTGAAAATGGAATTGGTGGAGAAGATATTTTAACTAAAGATTATAAGGTTCATGATTCTTACAGAATAGATTTTTTGAGGGAACATATAGAACAGATGAGATTGGCTATAAAAGATGGATGTGAAATATTTGGATTTTGTCCATGGTCAGCTATTGATTTAATTTCAACTCATCAAGGATTTAAGAAAAGATATGGTTTTATATATGTAAATCGAGATGAATTTGATTTGAAAGATTTAAAAAGATATAAAAAAGATTCTTTTTACTGGTATAAAGATGTGATTAAAACAAATGGAGATAAATTGTAATTAAACTTAGTCAATCTGCATAAAAATAATTTTTAAAAGGCAATGTAGTCTAAATGATTTAGATTACATTGTCTTTTTTTGAAGTGTTAAAAGTATTAATTAGTGATATAATCTTCTTTGTTAAAAAACACGGAGGAATTAATTATGATAGATACAAAAGAAAAACAATATAAAAAGATGCTTGAAACTCCAATACCTAAATTAGTTACATCACTTGCAGTTCCAACAGTTTTTAGTCAGCTTATAACAACTATCTATAATACAGCAGATACTTATTTTGTATCACATATAGGGACAAGTGCTATGGCTGCAGTAGGGGTTGTATTCTCTCTTATGTCCATAATTCAGGCTGTAGGTTTTGGACTTGGAATGGGAGCAAATAGTCTTATAAGTAGAAATCTTGGAGCAAAAAATGATAAAGAGGCTAATAAATATGGCAATAGTGCATTTATTGCTGCAATTATTTTTGGTTTATGTTTGATGATAATAGGGATATTTTGTTTAAAGCCTCTTATGAAGATGCTTGGCTCAACAGAAACGATTATACCTTATTCATGTGGTTATGGAAAATATATACTAATAGGTGCGCCAGTAATGTGTTCATCATTTGTTTTAAATAATATACTTCGTTCTGAAGGACACGCTTCATATGCTATGTGGGGACTTTGTATAGGAGGAATGCTAAATATAATTTTAGATCCATTATTTATATATAAATTTGAAATGGGTATAAAAGGTGCTGCATTGGCTACAATATTAAGTCAAGTAGTAAGTTTTTTTATACTTTTAAGTATTTTTATTAGAAATAAAAGTATAGTAAAGCTTAGCCTTAAGTATATAAGTAAAAGACCATTGGATTATTTTTTAATATTAAAAACAGGACTTCCTACAATATGTCGTCAGGCACTTGGAAGTGTATCATCTGCACTTCTTAATATACAAGCATCTTTTTATGGTGATGCTGCTGTAGGAGCAATAACAATTGCAAATAAGATTTATATGCTAGTGCGTAATGTGATTTTAGGAGTAGGACAAGGATTTCAGCCTGTTGCAGGATATAATTATGGTGCAAATAATAAAAAACGTGTGAAGGAAGCGTTTATATTTGCATGCATAGTAGGGACTATAATATGTACTGTTTCTGCTATATTAATAGGCTTAAATGTTCAAACGGTAATAGAGTGGTTTAGAAAAGATGATATTGAAGTTATACATATAGGAACACAGACACTTTATTTTGTATGTGCTGTAATGCCTTTTATGGCATATTCAACTTATGTAAATCAATTATATCAGTGTCTTGGATTTAGTCGTGAGGCAACTTTTCTTGCATGTTGTAGACAAGGAATATGCTTTGTACCATTAGTTTTGATAATACCGTCAATTATTGGTGTTGTAGGGGTTCAAATATCTCAGCCAGCATCTGATTTATTGACATTTATAATATCTCTTATATTTCAAATTAAGTTTTTTAAAAGGTATTAAAAAATTTTGCACTTTTTTAAAGTGTGTTGCAATTGATTTATTACTTTTTTGTTACAATATAACTATATAAATGTTATAGATGTTATAATTATATAGATGACAAAGAAAGGTATATTAAAGAATACAAAAGTTGTTGGAGGTTGAAATGATAGTTAATAAACCAAAAAAGAAAAAGAAACTATTAAGATTTAATGTATACTTTATAATTATGGGATTAATATTCTCGTCTATTATATTAAAATTATTATATATACAGGTTTATAAACATGATGATTATAAAGAAAAGGCAGATACAACAGCCACAAAATTTATATCTGAAAATGCACCAAGAGGAAATATATATGATTCAAATGGTAATGTGTTAGCTACTAATGAGCAAACTTACATAGTAACATATACATCAACTAAGGAAGCGGAAGATAATTTTTTTAATACTGTAGATTTGCTTATTAATATTATAGGAGATAAATTAGAAGATGACTTAAAGATAAAGGTCGATGATGATGATGAAATCTATTTTAAGTATTCATCAACAGAAGAGAGTGATAAGGAAGCTGAAAGGTTAAGATTTCTAAAGGATAGAGGTTTTAATGATGATATAAGGAATGAACTCTTTCCAGATGTAGAAAATGATAATTTAAAAGAATCTCAATTATCAAAGATAAACTCTAAACTTTTAGATATATCTGATGAAGAAATATTTTATGGGCTTGTAAAAAGATATGATTTAATAAAGTTAGTTGATACTGATGTAAGTGAGGAAAACCAGAAAAAATATAAGGAAATGAGTGCTAAAGATATAACCGATATACTTTTAAAAAGTTACTCTATTAGTGATATAAGAAAGTATCTAGTTGTTAAAGATTTACTTTTTATTCAAAGTATAAAAAATAAGGACAATGTAACATTGGCAAGTAATATAGATAAAGAAACTGCTTCAGTTATTTATCAAAGACTTAATGATTTACCAGGAGTTGATGTAAATACAGAGCCTGTAAGAAAGTATCCTTATAAAAACCTTGCTTCATCTATTTTAGGATATATATCTTCGATAAATAGTTCTAAGGCAGAGGAATATGAATTAAAAGGTTATGATACATCAAGTGACTTAGTAGGAGTTTCAGGAATAGAATCATCTTTTGAGGATCAGCTTAAAGGTGTTAAAGGTGGTACAACTGTTAAAGTAAATTCTAAGGGTAGAGCTACTGAGACATTATTTAAGTTAGAGTCTTATCCAGGAAACAATGTACATCTTACAATAGATAAAAATTTACAATCTGTTGCAGAACAGTCTTTGAGGGATAGTATAGATTTTGCAAAAACAACTATAAATGATAATGGACAATACTATAGTGGTGCAAACAGAGGAGCAGCGGTAGTTGTTAAGGTTAAAACAGGAGAGGTTTTAGCAAGTGTTTCTTATCCGGATTTTAATCCAAATGATTTTGCATCAGGGAAGTTAAGTGATGAAAAAAGGAATGAATATTTGAATCCAAATTATGAGAGTTATGGCCAATATATAATAAACAAGTTTGGATTAAAAAAGCAAGTTAAGGATTTATTTCCAGAAAATGAAGATGGTTCTAGATCAGATCCATATGATATATATCCAAAACCATTGTTCAATTATGCAACTCAAGGATTAATACCACCAGGATCTACTTTTAAGCTTATGACAGCATTAGTAGGATTGGAAGAAGGGGTTTTAACACCAGATGAATTAATATATGATTCAGGTGTATTTAATATACATCCTGATTTGTATGGTAAGGGATTTGCACCTAAGTGTTGGAAATCAGGTGGACATGGAGCACTGACTGTAAAAGGTGCTATTGAGCAGTCTTGTAACTTTTATTTCTACGAAACAGCATACAAGTTATATAAGAAGGGAATAGAAGAAGGCTTATCTGAGGAAGAAGCATTAAATGCAGTAGCTAAGTATGCTTGGAAATTTGGACTTGGATATGATCCAGAAAATAAAAGTATAAATAAAACAACAGGTATTGAGATTCAGGAAAACTTTGGACAAACATATAATTTTATATCAAATAAGGAAAGTTATTTGAGCACATATAAATTTACTTTAAGAGATGTATTAGAATCAGGAATATATCAAGGTCAATCTACATCTATAACTTTTTGTCCTTTTGATTATTCGGATAACGAAGATGATAGTGAACAATTAAAATCTGCTAAAACTGCATTAAAGAATAGAATTAAATCTGAACTTGAAAAAGTAGGAGAAGAAAAATTAAATAGTAATCAATTTGCAGCTGACTTAGTAAGTTATGTTGAAGAAGTTATGAATAATTCTGATAAATATAAACAAAGCTTAGCAAGTTATTCATCTTCAACAACAATTGAGAAACAAGCAAAAAGTGTAGCAAATGTGATTTCAATGATTATAGTGTCAGATGTAGCAACTCAGATAGTTTCTCCAGGACAACAAGTATATGGAGCTATTGGACAGGGTATAAATCATTTTTCACCAATTCAACTGGCACAATATATTTCGACATTAGCTAATAAAGGTACAAGATATAAATTACATTATGTAAGTAAAATAACTAATCCTGATGGTGACGTAATACAGGAATTTTCACCAGAGATAATTGATAAAACAGAAATTAGTGATAGTACATGGAATGCTATAGTTGCAGGTATGGAGAGCGTTAATGATGGAGAAGACGGTACAGCTGCAGCTGCATTTGCTGGATTCCCAACAAATATTATAAGAACTGCTGGTAAAACAGGTACTGCAGATTCAAGAGATAATCAATATGAAGTTGGAAGAGCACCATATGCAACATATGTAGGGTTTGCTCCAGCAGATGATCCTGAAATTGCTGTAGTATCAGTTATTTATGATGGTGGACATGGTGGTAGTGCAGCGAGAGTTGCAAAAGCAGTATATGAACAATATTTTAAAGATAGAATATTAGCTGCTTATCCTAATTATGCACAAACATCGGCAACATTTAAAAAATATTCAGCAGGTATTCAAGCGGATAATAAAACAGAATAATTAGTTAAATTATAGTATAGATTGGCAATTTTTATTATGCTTTGTGAATTATTTTATCTTCTTCATGAAGATAAAATAATTTTGATACATATTTTGTTGATTAGATAATCACATAAATCTTTATATTACCACTTTTTTATTAATAAATATAATTAGATATTCATTTTTTGTATTTAATGATATAATTATATAGAATAAGTATAAGTAAATATAATTTATGAGAAATAAAGATAAATATTGGTTGGAGGGTAGCCAATGGAGAACAATGGAGTAATTATTAAGGGAAATAAAGAGGGATTAAATGCTCTGGTGAATATTGATAAATTTACCACATTTAACGATATGTTATTAGTACTTATAGAAAAGTTATCAAGAGGAAAAAAGTTTTATAAGGATTCAAAATTGTACATAACCATTAATACTTCTTTATTGAATGAGAATGAAATGGAACAATTAAAAAGTGATGTTTTAGAAAAAATAGGTGTAAAAGAAATTATTATTGAGGATCCGATGAATGATAACAAAAAAGTTGATACTAGTGTTAAGAATGAAATCGAAGTTGAAGAGGAACCAGAGAAGGTTGCTAAGATGTTTAATGGAGTATATGAAGGCAGAACAAAATTTTTAAGAAAAACTGTAAGAGGTGGACAATGCATTCATTTCCCTGGGAATATAGTAATAATTGGAGACATTAATAGTGGGGCTGAAGTATATGCTGGAGGAAATATAATTGTATTGGGTAGTATTAAAGGAAATGTGTTTGCCGGAAGTAGTGGCAATAAAAAAGCTATAATTGCAGCTTTTTCAATGGAACCTGAAATACTAAAAATAGGTGATATAATAACAATATCGCCTGATGATTATCAAAAACCAAAGTATCCAGAAGTGGCAAGGATAAAAGATGGTTCGATTATTGTTGAACCGTATTTAACTAATAAGTATATATATTAATTTATGGAGGGATATTAAAAAATGGGAGTTTCAATAGTTATTACATCAGGAAAAGGTGGCGTAGGAAAAACAACTACAACTGCAAATATAGGAACTGCTTTGGCATCAATTGGAAAGAGAGTTGTTGTTGTTGATGGAGATACAGGCCTAAGAAATTTAGATGTGTTAATGGGGTTAGAAAATAGAATTGTATATACATTAATAGATGCAATAGAAGGAAGATGTAGATTAAAACAAGCTTTAATTAAAGATAAAAGATTCTCAAATTTATGTCTACTTCCAACAGCTCAGACTAAGGATAAAGATGATATTAGTACAAGTGATATGTTAAAAATAGTAAATGAGTTGAAGGAAGAATTTGATTATGTATTAATTGATTCTCCAGCTGGAATTGAACAAGGTTTTGAAAATGCTGTTATAGGTGCAGATAGAGCAGTAGTGGTAGTAAATCCAGAAATAACATCTGTAAGAGATGCAGATAGAGTTATTGGAAAATTAGATGCAAAAGGTCTTGATGATCATTCTGTTATAGTAAATAGATTAAATTATGAAATGACTAAAAAAGGTGATATGTTAGATGTATCAGACATAATTGAAACATTATCAGTAAAACTTTTAGGAGTTGTTCCTGATGATAAAAATATAACAGTATCAACAAATAAAGGTGAACCAATAGTTTTAGAGGAAAATTCTAAAGCTGGTAAAGCATTTAAAAATATAGCTAAAAGAATTAATGGAGAAGATGTTCCATTATTAGACTTGAGTTCAGAATCTGTTGGATTCATAGGGTCAATAATGAAATTATTTGGTCGTAGGTAGGAGGTGTCAATTACAATGGGAATATTTGGGGGTATTGGTGGCAGACAAAAGCCAAAAGATGTAGCTAAAGATAGATTAAAACTTATATTAATACATGATAGAGGCAATATATCATCCGATACATTAAGTAAAATGAGAAGAGAAATATTAGAAGTACTTTCAAAATATATAGAAATAGAGGCAGACGATGTAGAGATAGCAGTTACCAAAAGTGATGAGATAGAAGGTGATGCAGGATCATCATTAATTGCAAATATCCCTATAAAAGGTGTCAGAGGAAGATAAATGTTTTTGTGAATATAATCCGCATAATTTTAGATACTAAGATTATGCGGATTTATTTGTGTTTAATACAAAATTATATTTTCAGATGTTGAGGAAATTTTGCTTATCATTGCTATTTTTATTATTAAAAATTTATTATATTTGATAATATTAGTGCTTAAAATGTAGAGAAATACATTATAATAAGATATAATTAGAGTTGTTATCAAAATAGGTGGAGGTGTAGCCATGGGGAAAAAGAGAAGCTTTTTTAATAGATATAAATTAGACTTTAGATTGATAAGAGATATTGATAAAGCATTATTATTAGCTATGATATCAATAGTTCTATTTGGAATATTAAATATATATTTAGCAACAAAAGGTCTTACATCACCTTTTTATTTTGCTAAAAAGCAACTTATATGGTTATTTATATCTCTTATTGTAATATACTTTCTATTATCTGTGGATTATAGAGTGATATATAGATATGTACCAATATTTTATTGGATATCTATAATACTTCTTATAGCAGTATGGATTCCTGGAATAGGGATAACTGTAAATGGGGCAAGAGGATGGATTAACTTAGGTGTTATGAAATTACAGCCAGCGGAAGTTGCAAAGTTTGCTATAATATTAAGTTTAGCAAAATTACTTGAAGAGATGGATTGTCAAGTGAATAATATAAAAAATCTGTTCAAAATAGCAGTACTTGTTTTAATTCCAGTTGGTCTTATATTAATTCAACCTGATATGGGAATGGGAATGGTATGTTTCTTTATTGTTCTAGGAATGTTATTTATAGCTGGATTAGACAAGAGAATTATTTATGGTGGTTTCTGTGCATTATTAGCTGCAATATTAATTTTATGGAATTCAGGATTGATATTGCCACATCAAAAAGCAAGAATTTTATCTTTTGTAAGTACAGATGTTGATGATTCTTCAGGAAATGGATATCAATTAAGTCAATCATTAATAGGGATTGGCTCAGGAGGATTAACAGGGTCAAGTTCAATATCTTTAAGTCCATCAGTATCACCAGGTTATGCAGGTACTCATGTTCCAGAAGTGCAAACAGATTTTATATTTGCAGCAATAGCAGAACAATGGGGATTACTTGGAGCAGCATTTTTATTATTTTTATATGGGGTATTAATTGTAAGAATGGTTGCAATAGCAAGGCGGTCAGAAGATAGATTTGCTTCTTTAGTATGCATAGGTATGGTTTCTTATTTTTTATTTGCAATAACTCAGAATATAGGAATGACAATAGGTCTTTTGCCTATTACAGGAATAACTCTTCCTTTAGTAAGTTATGGTGGTAGTTCGCTATTAACAACTTCAGTAGCAGTTGGCTTAGTTTTAAATATAGGAATGAGAAGAAGAAAAATTCATTTTTAAGTTAATTAATGTCACACTAAAATGTGTGGCATTTTTTGTGTGCCCAGTATGGGCGTAAATAGTTGTACCATATATACGCATAATCATAAATGCCATCATTTAGTTCTTGATCATTATGATAATAATGTTGATTAATAAGTTCGCGTTTTAAAGTATTAAAATAACGTTCCATTGCAGCATTATCGTAGGGATAACCTGCTTTACTCATATTTTGAGTGATGTGATTCTGTGTTATAATAATTACTATATTAATTACTATATATTGTATAGGAGGAAAAAATGAGAAGAAGTATAAAAAAGATATCTAAAAAAACTTTAGTATTGTTTATAGTGATTTCAATATTAATATTATTATTTCCTTTCCTTCCGTATAAAGTATTATGTTTTAAAAACATATTCTATTTTTTAAACTCTAACTATGTAAAAGTCGAAACGAGATATTCATCTCAGGATGGCTTCTTACTAATTAACGATAGTAAAGAATTAGAATTAGATAAAGGAGCATGTGTAGACTTTCGATTAACAGATATTAAAGATGTCGATGATAAACTTGGAATTCTGCTATATGGAGTATCTGGAGATATAATTACTTTTTATGGAACTATAATACAAAATTCGGATGGTGAAAAAATACTTAAGGTAGAAAAGTGGTCAGCTAATACATTGATAATATTTACAAATGTGTGGTATGAAAAATTGAAGAATATATATTTTATAATTATATTATTTTTAGTATTAGTAGCATGTTATATAAAGAAAAACTTTTATAAATAGTTTGATAAGCATATTGAATATTTGCAAAATAGTAAATCAAATATAATAAACCACCGTATACCGAAGTGGTATGACGGTGGTTTATTATATTTGATTATATACAGTTATATTTTAGAAATATATCCAACGTTTTTACTAGTAGTGGCATTACAAGTATAAAATACAGTTTTATCAAGTTTTTGAATATCACTTATATAAAAAGGAGTTTCAACTAATCTTGTAGATCCTACTCGAATGTTTTTTGCATTTCTATCCATTAAAATCACTCCTTCATTTTATTTTACATATATATAAACAAAATAAAATACTATTATGTAAACACAAAATTAAATAAATAGACAATAGAAGTAACAGTAATATAAAAAGTAGTAATAGAAATTGTACTATTTATCATCCTAATATATTTATTAAGATTCATATTTTTAATAACAAAAAATATAATTTAATAAAGAAACTTTTTGGAGGATAGAGATGGGAAGTTATAGAGAACAGTATGAGAAGTATTATGGAAATGTTAAAAAACATGGCGGAGCTGCGCAATATAGAAGAGCGGGAACATATGAACCTGCTAATATTCAAATGAAAGATAAAAAGTATAATTTATCAAGTAAGATTGCTAAAAAAATTATTTGGCAATTGTCAGGAGCAGCAGTTTTATTAATTACAGTACTGGCAATAACATATATTCCAGTAGAAGGTTCTGAAAATAGAGTGAATTTAGATATTAAGTCTATGATTAAAGAAGATATTGATATTTCATCAGCCATAATGCATTTGAATATTCCAGACGGTGAAGGGTATAAAGAAAATGCATTGGATTGTATTGATGAAATTAAATCATCTATATCAGGTAATAAAACGTTAAAACAGTTAATTAGGGAAGATTATATTCAGCCAGTATCAGGAAAAATAAAATATATTAATGGTGATTCTAAAGGAATTGCTATATCAGCAGAAGGTGAACAAAATATAGTGGCTGTTTATAGTGGAACAGTTGAGGAGATTAGAGATGAAGAGGATAACAGGTGTATAGTTATAAATCATGGGAATGGTACTGAAACTTATTATGGATCTTTATCAGAGGTAAATGTAGAAGTGGGCAACGTTGTAGAAAAAGGTGATGTAATTGGTAAATGTGGAATAATAGATTCAACAGATAAAAAAGGAGTGATTTTTAAATTCATTTATCTTGGTACTGAAAAAGACCCAAGTGATATTATGGATTTAACATCTTTAGAGGAGGTTTAAAGGGAATTAATTTAATGAGGTATTATTCATGAAAAAAGAAGTAAGAATATTTCTATTAGAATTTGCTATTTTAATAGTTATAGGAAGTCTGTATAGTAAATTATTCTTTAGCTTTATATGGGCTATTTTGCATGAAGTAGCTCATATAATTGTGGCTAAATTTTTTGATATTAAATTAGGCGATATGCACATAAATTTAACTGGAGTTAGTACATATGGATGTGAATTAGAGGAGCTTAATTATAAAAAACGAGTGAGTATCTATTTATCTGGACCTCTATTTAATATATTAATAGCATCAATATTAGGCTGTATATATGGAGTTTTTAAGAGAGATTTTATAAGTGACTGGATAAATATAAATATAGTTCTTGCATTATTTAATATGTTGCCAGCTTATCCTTTAGATGGGGCAAGAATATATGAAATTCTTTTGTCAAAGAAATTTTTATATAAAAAAGCGAAAGATATATTAATAAATATAAGTTTTGCAACAGGTGGAATTTTATTAGCAGTATTTTTTGTTTCAGTGTATATACATAGAGTTAATTTTAGTTTTTTAATAACATCAATCTTTATAATTTATTCAACAATAATAGAGAAGAGGGCAAGAATGTACATTACAATTGGAAATGTATTTAGAAAAAGAAGAAAAATAATTAGAGATCATTATATAGAAAATAAATCAATATCAGTATATTATAAAGTTAATCTTGTTAAAATTTTAAAGCTGATAGATAAAGATCGTTTCAATTGTTTTTATGTTCTTGATGATGATATGAAATTAATAAGTATTGTTTATGAAGATATGATTATTAAAGCTTTGAATAAGTATGGAAATATAACAATGGAGCAATTAATAAAAAATAGACAAAGCTTACGAGATGAATGATAGGATGGTTTGATAAAAAGTTTTAATATGTGTGATATGTATATTATAAAAAAAGCTGTATTATAAAGAATATTTTTATTATTTAAATATTCATTTTAATACAGCAATTTATTTTTAATATGATTATTTAAAAGCAGTAATTGCTTTAGTAAATCTTAAAGTCTTATATGCAACTTTTTGAGTACAGCCAAGAGGATAAGAATCTGGTAAAACTGATGAATTAGCTTCAGGTTCCCAATAGAATACTCCAAGTCCTTTTCCATAAGGAAGACTATTAACTCTCCATATAACATTTCTAATCATATCATAAGTTGTATTAGGATCATTTTCTAATCCACCTATTTCAGATATCATAACTTGCTTTCCATAACGATAAATCATATCTTTCATATTAGAATCAAGTTTATCTATGTTTTGAGTATAGTGAACACCATCCCAATAAGGATAATAAGACATTCCAATAACATCAAATTTTGCACCGGCACGAGTTAGTCCATCAAAAACATTTCTGTACATTGAGTTATCATATCCATTAGATAGATGAACAATAACCTTGCTATTCCAGTTTACATCTTTAACTGCATAATACCCTTGATTAATTAACTGAGCCCATTGATTAAAGTTGTAAGTGCTTGCATATGGCCATAACATACCTGAATTTGTTTCATTACCTATTTGTACCCAATCTGGAGTGATTCCTTGTTGAGCTAATGTCTTCATCAAGTAGTTAGTGTGACTGTATACATATTGCTTTACTTCTTCAAAAGAATGATTTAACCATTTATGTGGCATGTCTTGATAAGCAGGATCAGCAAAATGATCACTATAGTGGAAGTCAAGCATTATTTTCATTCCAAGAGCTTTTGCTCTTTTTGCCATATATACTACTCCTCTTGTATCAGCATATCCTAAATAACATTGAGTCCCATCCTTTTTTGTCCACTTGAAAGAAGATGGAGGATCAACAAAAACTCTAAGTCTAACAGCATTGATTCCGTTATTTTTTAGTATTTTAAGACAATCGTTAGAATAACCATTCACATCTTGCCATTTAACTCCGTCATTTTCAAGTTGGTTTACCCATCCTATATCAGCACCTTTAGCAAATGTATCAGCATTAGCTTTTATAGATGGAGAAAATTCAAGAAATAGAATAATAGAAGTAAAAATAGAAATAAATAATTTTGAATATTTCTTTAACATTATAACAAGTTCCCCCTTTAGAAAATAAATTTATAAATTATAGTAATTAGTATAATTATAAATTCATTATTTTTTTATAGTGTTTTCGTGTAATGGCTGAAATATGTCGCAAAAAGGGGGAATAATATTTTTAAATTTTTTAAAAAACTACTTGTAAAAATAAAGAAGAAGTACTATAATAGACTTATAATCAAAATGATTATAAGAAGGGAGGCGGTAAAATGAAGAATGAAGATGGACTTACGGAAGAAGAATTTTTGAAAAATTATAAACCAGGAAATTATGAGAGACCGTCTGTAACAGTTGATATGGTTCTATTTACTCTTGATGATCAAGAACAGGAGGACTTGAAGAAAGTACCAGAAAAAGTTTTAAAGGTACTTCTTATAAAAAGAAAAAATCATCCATTTATAAATTGCTGGGCACTTCCAGGGGGATTTGTTGATATAAACGAAAGTATTGAAGAGGCAGTTTATAGAGAACTTAAAGAAGAAACTAATATAGATAATGTTTATCTAGAACAGTTATATACATGGGGAGATGTAAAAAGAGATCCAAGAATGAGAGTAATATCTTCTTCTTACATGGCTCTTGTAAATAAGGATGATATTAATGCAAAAGCAGGAGATGATGCTTCAGAAGTAGCATGGTTTAATATTAAAAAAGTTTTAAAAAGTACTGAAGATTTAAAAATTGTTTCTCATATAATTTTGGAAAATAAAGAACAAAATATAAAAATAGTGTATGAGATGATTGAAAATATGCAAATTAAAGGGTACAATAAGAATTCTACTTTCGAAATAAAATTATTAGAAGGAGAAAGTGGATTAGCGTTTGATCATATAAAAATATTAAATTATTCTTTGGAAAGAATGAGAAACAAGGTCCAATATACAACAATAGCCTTTAGCTTATTACCAAAAGAATTTACTTTAATGGAAGTTCAACAAGTTTATGAATTACTTCTTGGAAGACAGCTTGTGAAGCAAAACTTTAGAAGATGGATAAATCCAATGGTAAGTAAAACAGGTAATGTAAAAAGTAATAGAGCTTATAGGCCGTCATCTTTATATAAATTAAATGAAAATTATATATTAGAAGAGATTAAAAATATTTAAGGGGTGGTAAATTTGTTAAGAGCATTGGGAAATATAAAAATGGAAATAGATTCATTAGAGTCTGTTAAACTTTCAGATTTAGTTAAAAATAAGGAAAATACAGTATTTGTTGTTGTAGATATGGTCAAAGGATTTTATAATATTGGAGTATTTGCATCTGATAGAACTGAAAAAGTAATACAGCCAATAGTAAAATTAAATAAAGTTCTACATGGATGTAAAAAAGTATTTTTTGTGGATAGTCACACTAAAGATTCTGTTGAATTTAAAAGTTATCCTGAGCATTGTTTAAAAGGAACTGAAGAAGAAGAATATGTTGAAGAAATTAAGCCAGATTCTAATACGGTTTTTATAAAGAAAAATAGTATTAATGGATTTCATGCACCTGATTTTAAAAAATGGCTTGAAAAAAATAAAAATATTGATACATTTATAGTAACAGGAGTATGTACTGATATATGTGTTGAAACTTTTGCAATGACATTAAAAACTTATTTTAATGAGATGAATGAAGATAAAAATATAGTTGTTCCAATTAATGCAGTTGAAACTAGTGATTTTGGTAATCATGATGCTGAACTTATGAATTTAATAACTTTTTTCAAATTAAAAAGTAATGGAATTCAGGTTGTAAAAGAAATATTATAAATTTTTTTTGTTGGAACTTATCATCAATGTGATTATAAGGGGGATATAATGAATAGCTTCTATAATGAGTTTATTAAAAAGTTTACTAAAGATGTACGATTTAAAAATGTAAAATTAACATTTACAGAATTCAGGAGAAAGTGTTATAAGAATAAGAAAGAGTTAGAAGTGAAAGGCTTAAGAATTGTAACACAAGTAGATGTAAATAATGAATTGTTTTTAAGAACTCTTGGTTTTAGAATTAAATATGTTGTAGAAGAAAATTCAGTAGAAGTAATTACTAACTTGGGATACAAAAAGAAGAAGTTTAATGATTTAGATTATAAAAAAATTAGTTTATTTATATATGAGTCAATTGAAGACTTAAAAAGAAAGGATTTAAGTATATTAAAAATACTTTAAGGTGATTAAAATGAGAAAGTTAGATTTAAAAAATGGAAGAAATATGAGTATGTTAATGGATTTCTATGAATTAACTATGAGTAATGGTTATTTTTTAGATGGAGTTGGAGATAAAATTGCTTACTTTGATATGTTTTTTAGAAAAGTTCCAGAAGGTGGCGGATATGCTATAATGGCTGGTCTTGAACAAGTAATTGAATATATTGAAGGATTAAAGTTTGACAAAGATGATATTGATTATTTAAGAGGCTTAAATATTTTTGATGAAAGATTTTTAAATTATCTTGAAAACTTCAAATTTACAGGTTCTGTATATGCAATACCAGAAGGAACATTAATATTTCCAGGAGAACCTATAATAACAATAAAAGCTCCAGTTAAAGAAGCTCAATTATTAGAAACTATGATTCTATTAACTATAAATCATCAATCTTTAATAGCAACTAAAACAAGCAGAATTGTAAGAGCTGCTGATGGAAGACCAGTTATGGAATTTGGTTCAAGAAGAGCTCAAGGATGTGATGGAGCTATGTATGGTGCAAGAGCTTCATATATTGGTGGTGCTGCTGCAACTGCTGCAACAATAGTAGGAGAAGAATTTGGAATGCCAGTATCAGGAACAATGGCTCACTCATGGATTCAATTCTATGAAGATGAATATACTGCATTTAAGAAGTATGCAGAATTATATCCAGATAATACTGTATTATTAGTAGATACTTATTCAGTATTAGATTCAGGTGTTCCTAATGCAATAAGAGTTGCTAAAGAAGTTTTAGCACCTATGGGAAAAAGACTTAAAGGTATAAGATTAGATAGTGGAGATATGGCTTATTTAACTAGAAAGGCTAGAAAAATGCTTGATGAAGCAGGATTAGAAGATTGTATGATAGTTGCATCAAATTCATTAGATGAAATTACTATTAGATCTTTATTACAACAAGGAGCTAAAATAGATAGTTTTGGTGTAGGGGAAAGACTTATTACATCTAAGGCAGAACCAGTATTTGGAGGAGTTTATAAACTTGCTGCTGTTGAAAATGAAAAAGGACAGATAGTACCAAGAATTAAGATTTCAGAAAATCCAGAAAAGATAACTAATCCAGGGTATAAGAAGGTTTATAGATTCTTTGATAAAGATACTCATAAGGCATTAGCTGATGTTATAACTTTAGCAGATGAAGTAATAGATCAAAATGAACCATATACAATATTTGATCCAGTTTATACTTGGAAAAAGAAGACTTTAACTAATTATTATGTTCAAGAATTACAACAGGAAATATTTAAAGATGGTAAATTAGTTTATACTAAGCCAAGTCTTGAAGAAATAAGAAATTATACTAAGGTTCAATTAGATAATTTATGGGATGAAATTAAGAGATTTGAAAATCCTCATAATTATTATATAGACTTATCTCAAAAATTATGGGATGTAAAAAATGAACTTATTACAAAATTAAAAGGACAAAAATAATTTTTATTATAATAGTAAGAAGGCTACTTAAGACTTTAAAATTTAAGGCTTTGAGTAGCCTTTTTTTATTTCGTTATCTTTGTGAAAGCGTAAATTTATAAGAGGTATACAAAATTTTTAAGATTTACTTTTTGAATTATATTTTTTATTAAGTAATTCACCTGCAACAGCGCCAAGAATAATACCAACAGCTAAACCACCTAGAGAATTATTAAAAGCTAATTGACCTATAGATAAACCAAGAGCTATACCAAAACATATTCCAAATGTAAGATAATTAGTTTCTTTTTCCGCTTTTTTATTATCCATATTTAAAAACCTCCTTAATTTAAAGAAATATTTTCTTGATTATAATATATTTTACAATATAAAAATAAAAAGTAAACCCAAAAACTTCTGAATATAGTTTTTGAGTTTACTTTAATTAATGCGATTAGTTAGCTCTTTCTAAAATCCAAAGTTGTCCAGCACCGCATGAATATTTCCATTCATCAACATTAGCTCCGGCTTTAGGACTGAATTCATAAACTTCAATACAAGATTTTGCATCAGAGCATTTAGTAAGAATTGCAAATTGTCCTTTTGGAGTTTTGTGGAATACATATTTTTGCATGTCTTTGCCAGTATATTTCCATTGTTCGATGTTTGTACCATTATTAGCAGAACCACTATTAACATCGATACAGCTTGCATAATTAGAAGCACCAGTTAAAATTGAGTAGTAACCTCTACCGTCGTAAACAAGTTTGAATTTTTGAGCATTACATCCGTTGAAAGACCATTGTCTTATATTTGTACCATTATTAGATGATCCGTTTTCTACATCTAGATATAAACCACTGGCAACGTTCTTAATGTAATATACACCATCAATGCGGTCCCCAGTATTAGGATTGTTGTTATTGTTATTAGAAGCTCTTTTAGGAGAAACAGTTACAGTTCCTTGAGGGAAAGCATTAACAGTTAAATCATTTAAGTAATATTCAATGTTAGTATAACCTTTATTGCAGTAATCACCGTTAGCATCTGAAGCATTTCTTGGATTAAGTCCTCTTTCATTTTCCCACCAGTCAGGCATTCCATCATTATCAGAGTCTACAGGAGCACCAGTTGTTACAGGAGCAGGATAGTTAAATGCTACACCACATTTTATACCATATTTATCAATAGTAGCTCTTTGACTAGAATTAGCTTCGTTATAAGGTCTTGCACCAACAAGTTGTCCAGTTCCTGTACGTGCTTCATTTGTAACTTGCTTATCAATAGCAGGTCTAGAGTTACTATTAACACCAGCACCTGAGTAAGTTAAAACATTATTGTATGCAGCGTCAGCACTTTCAGCTCTATTTACTACAGATAAGTTAACACCATTATTCATTATGGTAAATGAATTATTTGATTTTACGTTACCTTCATTTCTACCATTAGATGAAGAATAAGATATACCACTCCAATTGTTAAAAGTATATGATCTAAAGTTATTGTTATTATTATCAACAAACTTGTTACCCTTAAGGAAAATCTTGAAGTTATCTGGATATGTTGTACTATCAACATTTACATAGTTAAATCCACCTTTTGTATTAGGACCCATTTTTAAATAGTTACCTACATAGTTTAAGTGACCTATAGTTCCATATGCTGTTTCATATGCCCAGTTGTAAAGCACATTATTAACAAAATCAGCAGTATAAGTTCCTGCAACTTTTCCTCTAAAGTTTCTGGAAACGTTATCAACAATCATGTTATGATGCCAAGAACAATTACCTTTACCAAGCATTACACCAAAACCATGAACACCTTTTGAATGGTATGAGAATGAGTTAGATGGTCCAACAATTGACCATTGAGTTGTATAATTTATATTGTTAGAATATAATCCCCATTGTTCATCATTTGCCCATCCAAAAGAACAGTGGTCTATAATTGAATTAGAACCTTTACCGCCTCCAAGAGCATCATAATCTTGATTTCTTCTTCTTTCACCTGGACGAGAACTTATAAATCTCATGATGATATTGTCACCACCAAGACCAATTTTGTAATTTTTAAGTGTTATACCACCTCCACCAGGAGCTGTTTGTCCAGCAATTGTTATATTAGAATTTACTGAAACATCACTTCTTAATTCTATAGTTCCTCCAACTTTAAAAACAACTATTCTATTAGGTCTGCTTACAGCATCACGGAAAGAACCAGGACCGCTATCATTTAAGTTAGTAACATAGTATACAGATCCTCCTCTTCCACCAGTAGCAAATTTTCCTCCTCCTTCTGCACCAGGAAAGGCAGCTATATTATTTGCGGCATGTGCAGGTGCTCCGCTGCTAATAATTGATGATGTTAAAAAAGCAGCAATCATAAGTAATAATTTTTTTTTCATTTATCTTAATCCCCTTTCTTTTTTTTGTATTTATTTCTAAAAAATAAAAACACATTTATAGAATAACTTGATTAAAATATATGAGCAATATAAGTTTATGTATAAAAAAGGTTTTTTTGCGATTTGGAATAAAAAGTAAGTTATATTGTGCAATACAACTAAAAAGTCTATAAATACAAAATAGTTACAAATAGCAAATATTTTTCACCAATAGGAGGTTTGCAATTATTCTCAAATGATCTACCTAGTTTAAGTAATCATTTGCTAAGCTGTTCACTTGTATCTTTAATATATATAGTGGTTTTAACTTGTATTATTCAACTGATTATAAAAAAAGTAGACTTTGTTAACTAATACAAAACTTTGAACTAAAAAAATGAAAGTTAGTAGTGAGTATTACTGTCTTTCTGATATATAAGTTTTGAAAAATCTTAAAAAATAATTGTAGATAGCAAAAGAACCGTATATTGAATGACTTTTAAATCATTCAGCTACGGTTCTTTTATTATTGTAACTTGTTTAAGATAAAGTATAATCTAAAGTATTACCAATAGATCCAACCCCTTGAACTCCAAAATCTATGCTATTTCCTTTAGCAATATAAGAATTCCAAGAAACAGGAGTAATTAAATAGTAATCTCCACTTTCTTCAACATTTATATTCCAGTTTGAAGTGATATTTAAATCATTTTTCTTAACTTTTAGTGTCCAACCATTAACATCTGACGAAGAGTTATTAGTAATTTTGAAGTTAACTACATAACCTGATCCCCAATTGTTAATATTATAATCAACTTTTAACTTACCTTCTTTAGTAGGTTGAGTAGGTTCTGTTGGTTGAGTTGGTTTGCTAGGTTGAGTAGGTTCTGTAGGTTGAGTTGGCTTACTAGGTTGAGTAGGTTCTGTTGTAGATGAACCTATTGTAAGATTATTTTTTAATACATTAGCACTACCACTACTTTGATAACCTTCAACATTAAGAGCTGCTTCATATAAATTACCAAGCTTCATTCCTATTTTTTCCCATGCTTTAAAGTGTTCTGTTACTGAAATTGTACCACTTGTACGTTTTGATTTACGAACACTCCAGAATTGTTTGAAAGTTGTATCACCGTCTATAGAAGGTTGATTAATTCTATCAGTTTCATAAACATCATATTCAGCACCATCAACAGTTATAGTACCTTTTGATTGTGCTCCTGGTGGTCTCCAAGTACCCCAACTTTCTACAATATAATATTCTACTAGTGGATTTCTACTCCAGCCGTAAACACAAAGATATGAGTTTCCAGATGGCTTGTAATCAACATCAAAGTCAATCTTTATATCTCCTATCTCTTTATAAGTTTTGGTACAGTCGAACTTTTTACCTTTACGGAAAAGAGCATTATTAATGTTGCTCCATGAACAACTAAATGTTCCACCACCATTTAGAGTCATACTTGTATTTCCATTGTCTTTCCATAATTCGTAGTTGAATCCATCTTCAACACCAGTTTGGCAATCAGTAATTGTTTGACCAGCAAATGCGATGTTTGATGGAGAAAGAGCTGCAAATACTAGAGCAGATGCTAAAAATTTAATAGCTTTTCTCTTCATGTAAAAATTCACCCCTTTTTGAAATAGTTTACAATAACATTATATTATAAAAAAGAATGGAATAAATAAAAAAATCGTAATATCGCTATATATAATCTTGAAATTATAGAAAAATATGTTAAAAAATTTTAAGCATAATATAAGCAAATTTTATTGCTTAAAATATTATATGTTTTGAAATAGTGGGCATAAACAAATGAGGGTAGAAATTTATTATTACATTTTATTAATTGAAAAGATATGATAAAATATAATGATGTAAAAAAATAATAGGTGACGTTTGGAGGATTTTAATGAATAAAATAACAGATGATATTCTATGTAAGGTTGAGAAACCAGCAAGATATATTGGTGGAGAATTAAATCAAGTAGTAAAAAATCCTAAAGAAGTAAACATTAGATTTGCTTTCTGCTTTCCTGACGTTTATGAAGTAGGTATGTCTCATTTAGGAATGAGAATTTTATATCATACTATTAATGAAAGAAAAGATACATATTGTGAAAGAGTTTTTGCTCCATGGCCAGATATGGAAGCTAAAATGAGAGAAAATAATATACCATTGTATGCTCTTGAAACTAAAGACTCGATAACAGATTTTGATATATTAGGATTTACTCTTCAATATGAAATGAGTTATTCAAACATTTTAAATATGCTTGAAATGTCAGGAATTCCGATAAAGTCAGAAGATAGAAGTGAAGATGATCCAATAATTATGGCTGGAGGTTCATGTGCATATAATCCAGAACCTTTATATGCAATTTTTGATTTCTTCGAACTTGGTGAAGGGGAAGAAATGATGAATGATGTTCTTGATGTTTATGCAAAACATAAAAAATCAGGAAATTTTAATAAGAAAGATTTTTTAAGAGAAATATCTCACATTAGGGGAATTTATGTGCCTTCTTTATATGATGTTACTTATAATGAAGATGGGACAATAAAGGAATTTAAACCTAAATATGATGATGTACCAGCAACTGTTCAAAAGAGAATAGTTCAAGATTTTGATAAGGTATCTTTTCCAGAAGATATACTTGTTCCTTATACAGATATAGTATTTGATAGAGCAACATTGGAACTTTTTAGAGGATGTACTAATGGGTGTAGATTCTGTCAAGCAGGTATGATTTACAGACCAGTTAGAGAAAAATCAAGAGAAACATTAAAAGAACAAGCTAGAAGACTTATTCAAAATTCAGGGTATCAAGAAATTTCACTTTCTTCTTTAAGTACCTGTGATTATTCTGATATAAAGAATTTAGTAAAAGATCTTATGGCAGAACATGAAGAGGATAAAGTTGCTTTAGCACTTCCTTCTATAAGAGTTGATGCTTTTTCGGTAGATTTGATTAAAGAAATTCAAAAAGTAAAAAAAACAGGATTGACTTTTGCTCCAGAAGCAGGATCACAGAGAATGAGAGATGTTATAAACAAGGGATTAACAGAAGAAAAAATTCTTGAAGCTTCTAAAAGTGCTTTTGAATCAGGATGGAATAATTTAAAGCTTTACTTTATGGTTGGTTTACCATATGAAAGATTAGAAGACTGTGCTGCTATAGGTGAACTTGCTCATAAAATTCAAGATCAATACTTCTCAATACCAAAAGGGGTAAGAAGTAAGGGATTAAAGATAACAGTAAGTACTTCAATACTTATTCCAAAGCCTTTTACACCATTTCAATGGGCACCAATGGCTAGAATAGAAGAAGTAGATAAAAAAATACAAGCAGTTAAAGATTCTATTCATTCAAGAAGCATATGGTATCAATATCATCATCAACAAACTTCATATATGGAAGCACTTTTTGCTAGAGGAGATAGAAAGATGTGTGATGTTTTAATTAGAGCACATGAATTAGGAGTTAAGTTTGATGGATGGTCTGAATATTTTAATTTTGAAGCATGGCAGAAGGCTTTAGAAGAATGTAATGTTGATGGGGATTTCTATGCTTATAGAGAAAGAAATTACGATGAAGTTTTACCATGGGATTTTATAGATATTGGAGTGAATAGAAAGTATCTTCAAAATGAAAATGAAAAAGCTAAGACAGGTGCTTTGACACAAAATTGTAGAAAAGGCTGCACTGGTTGTGGTGTTAATGTAAACTTTAAAGATGGGAAGTGTTTTGCAGGTGCGATATCTAATTAAGTATACTAAAGAAAGTGAGATAAAATTTATAGCGCACTTAGATTTAATGAGAACAATACAAAAAATAATAAGAAGATCAGGGCTTCCTGCAACATATAGCAGAGGATTTAATCCTCATTTGAATTTATCTATAGCTCAGCCTTTATCTGTTGGAGTATATTCGTGTGGGGAATATATGGATTTACCTCTTGCTGAAGAAGTAGATGAACAAGAAATATTAGAAAAATTAAATTCTAAAAGTGCATCAGGAATTAAGTTTTTGGCATGTACTAAGATAGTAAATGTAGAAGGGGAAAAGAAACTTCCTCAAGCTATGGCATTGATTGATGCTTGTAGTTATAGAATTAAAGTTAAATATAATAATATTGATAGTTTAAAGGAAGAGTTAGAAATTATGCTTAATGACTCAGAATGGAAAACTATTAAGAAGAGTAAAAAAGGTGAAAGAGAAGTTGATATTAAATCTCTTGTTTATAATTTTGAATATGAAATAAAAGATAATGTATTAATTATTGAGACATTACTTCAATCAGGAAGCAAAGAACATTTATCAGCAGATCTTTTAGTTAAATATATAAAATTAAAAACTACAAATGTAAATGAAGATGCTTTTGTAGAAATCAAAAGAGAAGAAATGTATTATTTAAAAGGGGATAAATATGAACCTCTATGTGATATCAGGTAGGTGGATTTAAGTGAAGGAGATTTTAATAGAAAGAAGAGGAAAAACTTTACGTATTGCTATAAAAAATAAAGGAAAACTTTTAGAATCAATAGTAGACGAAGAAATTGATGAACCAAGAATTGGGGAATTATATAAAGGAAGAGTGAAAAATATAATTCCTGGAACAAATTCTATTTTTGTGGATCTAGGTCTTGATAAGGAAGGATATCTTTATTATAGTAATGAATTAAAAAGAACTGGCATAAAAAAAGGTCAGGAAATTTTAATAGAAGTTATTAAGGAACCTTTAAATGAAAAGGGAGCAAAACTAAGTACTAAGTTTGGAATTGCTTCTAAGTATATGGTACTTGAAAAGGGAAAAGGAATAGAATTTTCAACAAGATTTAAAGATGATGTTAAAAAGGCTTTAATTGCAGCAGAACTTCCAGAGATTGATGGTGCAAAGCTTATAGTGAGAACAGAAGCTGCTAATGTAAGTATTGAAGAACTAATGCATGAAAGAAACCTTTTATTAAAAGAATATGATGAGATAAATCGAAGAATGAAGTATTCAACAAAGCTTGGTAAGTTATATGGAGAAAACTTAGCTATATCAAAGGTGTTAAGAGATAAAGTAGGCATTGATGGAGCTAATATCATAGTTAATGATGAAGCAGATTTTGAATTTATTAAAAAGTATATTAAAGATGATGAAAATGTTAAACTTAAGCTTTTTGATAAAGGAAAAAATTTATTTGATTTTTATGATATAGAAAGAGAACTTTTAAAACTTAGACATCGAAAAGTTGTACTTCCATGTGGCGGTTCTATAATTATAGAAAAAACAGAAGCTATGCATGTTATTGATGTAAATACAGGTAAAAATATTAAGGAAAGAAGTTTTGAAAAAACTATTCTTGAAACAAATATCGAAGCAGCGAGAGAAATAGGAAGACAAATTCTTTTAAGAAATTTAAGTGGAATAATAGTAATTGACTTTATTGATTTAAGAGATAAATCACATAAAGCACAGGTTATGAAAGAACTTAAAGAAGCTTTGAAAGACGATTGTGGAAATCTTAAGATTTATCCTTTTACTGAACTTAATCTTGTACAGATTTCAAGAAAGAGAATAGGAAAGAGTATTTACGAATATATGGAAGAAAAATGTCCTTTATGCAATGGTAGTGGAAGGCTTTTGAAATTATCATATCTTGAGGGGTTAATAGGAAATGAAATATCAAGATATAGCCATGAAAATGGCATTAATGAATTTTTTATTGAAATTGAAGAAAGTTATATGGATAAGATAAAGGGAGATTTAGTTTCTTTCTTAAAGAATATAGATGGTCTTGATAAAGAAATTTATATCAATTATATTACAGGAATTGAAGGATATAGAATAGAACCTTTAATATTCCAAAATCAAAAGAAGAATATAGAAAAGTATCTAATTAATTTAGATTAATGTAAAATATCATGGTATTTTTGAAATTATAGTGTCAGAATACCATGATATTTTTTTGAAAATTACTATTTGGAATTAAAAGGAAAAAGAGTGGTTTTATAGAATTTATAAATATAGAAAAATTCTGTGGGAGGAGTTATGAAGAAAATAAAAAAGAAAAGGATGAGATTAAACATAATTTTATTAATAAGTTCAATAGTAATGGTTATATTTGTCCTTTGTATTACTAGATTAACTTCAAGCTACTATCATGATGAAGAACGAAGTTTGTTTATGAATAATAATACCTTTTCATTTAATTGTCCTCAAGATTATAAATATATTCATATACAGCTGAGTTGTGAAAGCGAAAATCCTATTAAATATAGTATAGTTAATCCAGCAGGAAAAGTAGTGCAAACAGCTGAAATGTTAAAGAAAAGTGAATTCTTTTATAATAGTACAAAAGGAATGTGGAAAGTAAATTTTGAGGTAAACAAAGAGGTAAAGGTAAATTATAAGTTGTGGGAAGGGAATCTGAAATTTATGGATCCTTTAGAAAAATAGAATTATTAAAAAGAGAGGTACTTTCATTATATGCAAAGTACCTCCTTTTTAGGTTAGGCTACAAATATTTCTTTTTTTGTTATTGTTATGATGTTTTTTACTTTTTAAAGTGAATGTATTTATTTTTGCACAATATATATATTACAAAAAAGTGAAAAAATTCATTTATTTGCTTTATTTTAAAATGATAATTATTTTATTGAAAATAATATATTATTTTTAATTAATGGATAAAGTAAACAAAAAAACAGTCGAAAAATAATATGAATAAGTAATTAGGAGGAGTATTATGCAAAAGAAGGGGTTAGCTAAATTTAGGCTAAAGAGTGTTAAAACAAAATTATTGGGTTTTATAGGTGTTTTATTAATATGTGTTTGTTTTTTTAACTCGGCTGGAACATATTATGTATTTAAAAATATATTTTTAGGTAATACAAAAACTAAATTAAACTCAATAGTAGATAAGTCGGCAACTACAATAGATGTGACTCTAGAAGATCAAGCTGATTTATTAAAAAGTGTTTCAAGGAAAAGTGAAATTTTTGAATATGGGATAGATTCGATTCAAGTATCCGATATGTTATCTAAAGAAGCAAAAGAACTAGGATTGAAAAAAATCTTTATAGCAGACATTGAAGGAAATATTTATGAATCAGTTGATGGTAAAGTTGTAAAAGGTAATATGACTTTATCAACTTCACCATATTTTGAAGATTTAAAGAAAGGTAAAGTTTGTTATTCAAGTCCTATATATATTGCGAAATCAATAAATATAAATATATTTGTTCCTATAAATGATAATTCGGGACAAATCATAGGTTTTTTAATGTCAGCAGTAACAGCTGAAAGTTTTAGTGATAAGGTTATAGATGATTCATCTACAAGTTTTATACTTGATAAAGATGGAAAGTATGTAGCTCATTCTATACAAGAAATATTACAAAAAGACGTGTCTGGAGAACTCGAAGAAGTTGAAAAAAATAAGAATATAAAATCAGAAATGTTAAATAAGGAAAAAGGATACGGAACTTGGCGTTTGGAAACAACTGGCGAAGAATATAATATTAGTTATGCTAAGGTGAAAAATACAGGTTGGACTGTAGCTGTATTAGAACCTGTTAGTTTGGCAAATGAAGTTATATTTAATGGGACAAAAGTTATATTAGGGGTAGTTATATTCATATTAATTTTAGGCATTATAGTAATGTACATATATATTACAAAAAAAATTAGTAACAATATTATAAAGATGACAACAACATTGGGTACTTTAGCAAAAGGTAATTTTAAAACATCTATAGATGAAGAAATTATAAAGTTAGAGGATGAAATAGGAGATGCAGCTAAGGCTATGGATTCTATGAAACATTCTTTGGGTAATATGATTACATCATTTAAAGATAATGTTAATATTATGAATGAAAATTCAACTTCGTTAACTGATCTATCAGTATCTTCAACTGAAAGTTCACAAAATATTTCAGTAGTTGTGGATGAAATAGCAAAAGCAGTTCAAGGTGAAACTTATGAACTTGTTGGAATATTAGATAGAGTAAATGCATTTGGCAATAAAATTGAATCAATTGTACAAGAAATTAATACTATAAACAAGAAGACAAGCAGTATTAATATGGAAGCTGAGAATGGAAATGATAATGCAGGTAAATTAAATGAATCTGTTGAAGGAGTAAATTTAACATTTAAGAAATTTGTTAATGATATTGAAGGATTAACTAATAATATTGAAAGAATAACAGAAATAACAATATTAATAGATAGTATAGCTGATCAAACTAATCTGTTAGCACTTAATGCTTCTATAGAGGCGGCAAGAGCAGGAGAATCTGGTAAAGGCTTTGCTGTAGTTGCTGAAGAAATTAGAAAGCTTGCAGAGCAATGTAAAGATTCAGCAGAAAATATTAGTACAATTATTAATAATGTTGCAATGGAAGCTAAATCTATAATACAAGAAACTGAATATTTAGATGGTGAATTGAAAGATCAGATTTCGATTATAAATGGTACAGTTGAGTCATATGGAAATATTGCAGTGAGCATTAAAGATGTAATGAGTCAGGTAAATACTATTACTCATTCGGTTCATGAAATTGATAAAGATAAAAATTCTATAATAGAAAAAGTAGAAAGTTCTACAGCTGTATGTGAAGAAATTTCAGCTTCAACACAGGAAGTATCAGCATCATCAAAAGAAATGCTAAATGCAGCAGAAAAAGTAGAAGAGTCAGCTAAAGATGTATTAAAAGTGGCTGATAATATTACAAAAGAAGTTAATAAATTTGAAGTTTAAATTTAGTGGGACAGTAAGTATATTTGTGGTAAATCTAAATATACTTACTGTCTTTTTTTGTATGATTAGTTTCATAGATATGTAATTATACTTATTATATGTGCAAAAATGAATTTTTATAAAACAAAACTATATTTAAATCATGATGTTAAAATAAAATATACATAAAAAGTAAATATATGTTGAAAATGTAAAAAAGGTTTTGTAAAATTAATATAAGCATACTTTTAAATGCTTAAAAGGTAGCTTGTGCATATTAAGGGGGGAATTTTAATGAAATTTTTTAGAGATCCAGTTATGCAAAATAAGGTTTTAAATACTGTTAATAGCAATACTAACAATATATTAGATGAAATCAGTGAAATAGAAGAAAATATTCAAGGTGGTTGTAGTACTAACACATTCACATTAAGTGATTATTTAGGCAACAAAGGTGGTTGGTGTACTTTAACTAAAGAATGTCAGCCAAACTGTAATTAGTAGGTATTAAAAAATAATAAAGTAGACAGATATGCATAAGCTACCGTAATAATGGGAGGGTTAAATGGAGATATATAAATCTGATATATTAAGTTATTGGAAGCGTTTATATAATGGGGTAGAAGCTAATGAATTAATTAACTTACTTAAGCGAACATTTCAAGTAGACGATATAGATATGATTTTTAAAATGGTATTTAATGAATTAAATTTAAAAGATGAGAAGCTTAAATTCGCTGAAGCTATAAATGATAATAAAGATTATAATGGTTATTTTTTTAAGGATGAAGTTGACAGCTTTAGAAATGGAATTGAAAAGGTTGTCGAAGAATGCAATCTTATAAAAGATAAGAAAGGATTCATAGATAAACAAGAAGGCTATTTTTTAGATAAGTTAGATCAAGAAGCAAAATTATTTTTCTTAAATGAATTGATAAATTTTAATAATGAACAAAAAAATGATATGGATGATATTGATAGTAAAATTAAAAAATTTATAAAAGAAAGATTTAATACACAGAGCTTTAGAGTACAATGTGAAGCTTATTATCCTGAATTAGTAAGACTATTGAAAATTATAGTAAATAATCAAGTTGAATTTTTAAATGAGATATTAAGTAATATATCTAGAGATATTAATGAAATTGAAGAAGTAATTTTAAAGCGAAAGGTTGAGTATATAGATAATCTTATACTTGGTGAAGGAGATAGCCATTCTGGTGGAAAAAGTGTTGTAAGAATTGAGTTTGACAATGGAAAGTTAATATATAAACCAAGAGATATCGGAATAGAAAATAAATTTTATGAATTTGTGCAGTCTATAAATTTAAAATCAAATAATACTATATGCCAGCTAGATAAGGTGAAGAGTATCTCTAAAGAAGGATATTCATATTGTGAGTTTATTGAATATAAAAAATGTGAAAAACAAGATGAAGTAATGAGATATTATGATAATTTAGGACAATTATTATGTCTATTATATGCATTAAATGGAACTGATATACATAGTGAAAATATAATTGCACAAAAAGATATGCCTTACATTATTGATATAGAAGCATTATTTCATTCACAAGTATTTATAAATGATAATGTATATGATGAAGATTTTAAATCACTTTTAAATCATAGTAGTATAACTGTCTTAGATATAGGACTACTGCCAAGAAAGATTGTAAAAACCATAGATAATGAAGATTATTCTATGGAAGTTGGAGGCATTGGGGCTGATAAGATTAGAGTATCACCTTTTAAAGCGATAAATCTTGAGATAGATAGTGAAGGAAATTTGGGAGCAGTAAAAAAGTTTGTATATAACAAGGTTAATGAAAATAATCCAATAGAAGAGTTTGATACAGAAAATATAGAATTAATAACTAGATATCTAAAACGAGGATTTGAAAAAGTTTATTCGTGGATGTGTTGTAATAAACAATATGTAAAGGAACTTGTAGAAAAGATTTTTTCTGGAGAAAAAACAAGAGTAATATTAAGACCAACTTATGCTTATGCAAAATTGCTTAATATAAGTAAAGAACCTCATTTTTTAAGTAGTTATGTGCATAGAAAAGTACTTTTTTCAAAGTTAGGGCTAGATAAGAGTTCTTATAGCAAAATTGTAAATAGTGAAATTGAGCAACTTATGCAAAATGATATTCCTATATTTTATCATTATACAGATAATAACTATTTATATGATTATAAAGGTAATAGGTTGAAGAAATTTTCACAGGAAAATGCTATTACTAAAGCATTAACTAAGATAGATAATATGTGTGAAAATGATTTGGAAAGGGAATTGTGCTATATTGATCAAGCTATGAATTTAAAGGAATCTAATTTAAAAGCTGATGAAACTTTTGTACAATTTTCAGAAAATGTAGAGGAAGTTCAAATTGATAAAGACAAGTATATTGAATTAGCAGATAAGATAGGAGAACTTATTTTACGACGTAAGGTAGAAATAAGCAACAATATAAGTTGGATAAGTACAAGCCTTTTGGGAAAAGGTGAAGTGGAATTTGGAGTTGGACCTGTAGGAAATGACTTCTATTTTGGAAATGCAGGTATAGCGTTATATTTGGCTTATTTAGGTAAATATACCGGCAAAGAAATTTATTTGCATGAAGCAAAAAGAGCAGTTAAGTTTAATATTAATTTCTTAAAGCAAGAAAAGTTATATGATTACGGGAATATAGGATTTCATAATGGTATTGGTGGTGTAATACTTTCTTTAGCATTAATATCTGAAATTATAGATATTGATGAATGCGAAGATGTAATAAAGTTTTCACTAATAAATTTGAAAACATTAATTGATAAAGATATAAGTTATGATATGTTGGGGGGCTCGGCTGGATTAATAGTTTCCTTAATTGAGCTTAGAAAGATATATCCACAGCTAAATGATCATATATCAGAACTTATTACTAAGGCATATTATCATTTGATAAATAGCAGAACAAAGGAAGAGGGGAGATGCTATTGGACTTCGAAAGTGGCATATCCTTATACAGGATATGCTCATGGAAATGCAGGTATATTAAGTGCAATAGTTAAATTAAAGAACTGTCAAAAGGACATTTTAGGAAAGGAAATTGTTGATGATAATTTCATAAATGAAATGTTAAATTATCAACGAAAATTATATAATGCCCAAAATAGAAATTGGCAGACGACTCATTTGAAAGAATTATATTCGAATGGATGGTGTCATGGAGCACCTGGAATTCTTTTAAGCAGAACAATAATGAAAGAGTGTAATTATAAAGATAGCTTAATTGATGATGAAATTAAAAAGGCGTTAGATACAACTATAAAGAATGGATTTGGGAATAATCCTACTTATTGTCATGGAGATTTAGGAAATATAGAAATAGTAAAAGCAGCTTCATTAGCTTTAGGAAATAGGAAATTAGCCAATAAATGTGATAATACTTATGTTGAATTATTTGATTCTATTTTAAGTAATAAATGGGATAATAATATATTTAGAAATACAGAGTCTTTAGGCATAATGATTGGACTAGCTGGATGGGGGTATTCTATTTTAAGATTTTTATATGAAGATGAAATATTTAATTTTATGAAAATGTAAAAAAATTATTTGTGTATGATATCTATTATTTTAGATGTTCATATAAATATTAATTTAACAAGGAGGGGATTAGTTATGAAAAAGGAAATCTACGGTGAAATATCACTAAACGAATTAAAAAATGCATCAATGGTAGAAGATGTACAAGGTGGAGCAACACCAGCAGTAACACCTGCAACACCATATATAGTTTCAGGAACAATAGCAGCATCAGCAGCATTTTGTCCAACAACTAAATGTACAAGCAAGTGCTAAATTTTTTTAGGAGGGGATTAGTTATGAAAAAGGAAATTTACGGTGAAATATCACTAGATGAATTAAAAAATGCATCAATGGTAAAAGATGTACAAGGTGGAGCAACACCAGCAGCAGCAACACCATGGACACCACAAATAGTTGAAGGAACTATAGCAATTTCAGTTACATTCTGTCCAACAACTAAATGTACAAGCAAATGCTAATATAATTTTTATTAATTAGACTTCTAATTTTAAATTATTGTTAGTATTGAAGTTATGAATATAATTACACTTATTGCAGATGTTGTGATAAGTGTAATTATTATATTAGAAGATTACATATGATTTTTAAGGGGGAATTGAGATGATGAGATATTCTATACATGATATTTTAGAACATAATATTAAAAATCCCAAATTAGAAATTGATATTAATAAAAATGGAGTTTTTGATAATTTTCAAAAACCATTTATTAATTTTTTCTATGCAACAATTAAGAATATATTTAGTAAGTATGAATTTTGTAAAAGCAATAAAGAAGAAATAATGGGGATGCTAATTAATGGATTTGTAGCTGATTTGATCGATTGTTCTATGAGAACATTAATATATGACTTTAATCAAGAGTATGAGAATGTATATGAAAAACAAGGAGATAATGAGTACAAATTAAAAGATAAATCTTTTTGCAATTTTGAAAATATTAGAGAATTATTGTTAAAATATCCAATATTAAAAAATATGATTGAATTAAAGTTAAACTTTAGATTAAGGTTAATAGAAGATATATTAGATAGGATGAATGCTGATAAAGATGATATTTATGAGGAATTTAATATAGACATTAGCAAGTTAAATAATATTTCTTTAGGTGAAGGTGATATTCATAACAATGGGAAAACTGTTGCTATTCTATCTTTTTCTGATAATAGAAAAATTATATATAAACCAAGATCTTTAAATATAGATATTTCTTTTAATAAAGTAATTGATTATATTAATTCCCAAAGTAATAAAGTTGAATTATATAAGGTAAAAAGCTTAGATAAAAATACATATGGGTGGCAGGAATTTATAGAATACAAAGAGTGCAAAACTAAGGAAGAAATTGAGTATTATTTTTATAGTATAGGTGCATTATTAGCGGTAGTGCAAGTTTTGGGCTCTAGTGATATGCATTATGAAAATATAATATCATGTGGAAAAAGTCCTGTTATTATTGATTTGGAAACATTGATGACTAATCGAAGTAATGTAAATATAGAAAAGGAATATATTAAGTATTTAGTTGATTCAGTACTATCAACACTTATGATTCCAAATAAGATGATTACATCTAGTATTGATATGGATATTAGTGGTGTAGGCGCAGTAGTAGAACAAAGGAGTGAGAATTTAAGCTCATTTATGCTGGTTAACCAATTTAAGAATAATATATCTTTGGAAAGCAAAATTACAAAATTAGAATTAAAACAGAATGTAGCAAAATTAAATGGGGAGACTGCTCTTCCATCAAAGTATTTGTATAAGATAGAGGAAGGGTTTAGAGATATTTCATTATTGATTTTTAATAATAAGAAGGAATTTTTAGATGTAGTTTTAGAGAAACAATGTAATATTAGACAAGTAATAAGAGCTACATATATATATGGAATGTATATGTCTGCAAGTGAGCATCCTAAGTATTTAAAAAGTGAGAAAGATTATAATTCAGTATTTGATGTTTTAAAGTTTTCTAAGAATGAAGTATTTACTGAACAAATCATAGATGCAGAAATTAATATTTTAAAAACAAGAAATATTCCTTATTTTTATACAAAACTATATGAAAGAAATCTGTATTATATAGATGAAAATGGGGATGAACAAAAAATAAAAAATTATTATTCAGAAAGTTTAGATGAGATTTTACGGAAAAAAGTAGAAAAATTATCAGTTGATGAGATAGAGGCACAGTTGAGAATTATAAGGTTATCCTTTGTTGAAGAAGTAAATGATTTTTATAATTCGAATAATAGAATTACTTGTTCTAATGAGCTTTGTGAAGTGATAGAAGATGTTATAAATATAATAGAAAAGTATAGTTTTGGTCAAAGTGAAAAATATATAGTTGATTTGACTTTATGTAATAAGTTATATATTATGCTTATGAATTATTCTTTATATGAGGGTGGAAGTGTAATATTACTATTAAATTATTATGCGCATTTTAAGAAGAATAATAATTTAAAAGCTAAGGCGTATAAACTTTTAAATACTATAGTAAGCAATTATCCATATGCTGATGATGAGATACTTAGTGCTTATTCTGGAATTGGTTCGATGATCTATATATATTATAATTTGTATAAAATATGGGGAGAAGAAGAATATAGAAATAAGTATGAAGAGGCATTAAATATTGTAAGTAGTGGATTAGATAAATATAAATATGAGTTAGATTATTTAAATGGAAGTAGTAGTATAATAATTTTATTAAGTAATATATATAGAGATTGTAACAATTTTGTGATAAAAGAAATTGCATTAAATATATTAAGTAAATTAAAAGAGTTATATAATGCTAATCTTGTTAATAAGACTGGATTAGCTCATGGATATTCGGGAATAGCCCTATCTTTTATAGTTGGAGGAAAAGTATTTAACGAAGAAGAATATATAGAGTTAGGTGAAAGTATTATATTGCAAGAAGATATTTATTATGATGAAAATATCTCTAATTGGAAAGATATACGAACTACAGAAAAAAATGATTTGCTATATTGGTGCTATGGAGTAGGTGGGATTACACTTGCTAGATATATGATGTTAAAAGAATTGAACAGTAATATTATAAACGCTGATTTTAATAAGGGAATTAATAAATTAAAAGAAATAGATTTTAGTAAAATTGATAATGATAGTATGTGCCATGGTTTCTTTGGAATTGTAGATATGTTGAATATTATGAATATATACAATACTGAAGATTTACAGAATATGATAAAAGAGAGAATTTACAAGATTAATGATAAAGGATTTAAGGATGGATTTAGAGGAAATGGGGATGTGTTTGGAGGAATGATGGGAATATCAGGAATGGCATTAACCATATTAAGAATTTTATGTAATAAATATCCGTCCATACTATCTTTAGATATATATAGAGGTAATGTTTATGAGTAGATTTAAGTTAGTACAGCAAGTACAACAGACAGAATGTGGGTTATGTTGTGTTTTAATGATTTTAAGATATTATAAAAGTAATGAAACATTAGAGGATTTAAGAGAATGTTTAGAGGCAGGTAGAGATGGACTTAATATAATACAATTACGAGACTTATTGGATGCAAAAAAATTTGATACAAGAATGATAAAATGTAATATTAATAAAACAGAAGATATAAGATGTTTAAGTGAAGTTGAAGCTCCATTTATAGCGTTTTGGAATAAGCAGCATTTTGTAATTGTATCTAAGGTGAAAAATAATTATATTGAAATACTTGATCCTGCATCTGGAAAGAGAAAACTGAAATATAGTGAATTTATGGAGTCTTTTAGTGGATATATATTAGAAGCAGTTCCAACTAGCGAGTTTGTTCCTAAAAAAGAAAAACCTAAAAGATGGAGTTATATCTTAACACAATTATTAAAAGAAAAGAAGATAATAGTTTTAGTAAGTATTCTGTCAGTTCTTTCCTATTGCTTGAGTATATTATTTCCTAAAATTACGCAATGGTTTGTAGATAATTATTTGACTCAATTAATGCCTGAAACTTCTGACTTTGAAATGGTGTTAGTGGGAATATTTATTTCTATAATTCTTACAATTATAATTTATTTCTTGAGATTTTTTACAGTTGTAATTATGAAAATAAACACTGAAAAAGTACTCTTGAAAAAGGTATTTAGCCATTTGATAAACCTTCCGTATAGTTTTTTTGAAACAAGAACTTATGGAGATTTAATAACAAGACTTGGAAGTGTAAATTATGTAAAAGATTTTATTTTAGATAATGTAATTAGTTCAGTATTTGATTTTGGGATAGGAATAATATTAATTGTTTATATTGGAACTATTTCATATAAAATTTTATTAGCTGCGTTATTATTGATTATAATTAATAGTCTTACATTAATAGTTACAAGAAAACCTATAGAATTTTCTAATAAAGAAGAAATAATCGATGCATCACAAGTAAATAGTATTCAAGTAGAAACTATTTATTCAATATTTACAACTAAGATTTTGAGATTAGAAGATATTGTACTTAAAAATTGGAGCAGAGCATTTAAAGCATATTTACAAAAGAGAAAAGAGAGGGAATATTATCAAGTTTTTATTACAGCAATGCAGTCAATTCTAAATACAATTGCACCATTGGTAATGGTTTTAGCAGGGTATTTTGCATATAAAAATAGAATGGTATCATTAGGAGATATTATAATATCACAAAGTTTTATACTTAATTTGCTATCTATTAGTTCAAAGGTAATAAATACATTTAATATATATTTAATTGCATCAAATTACTTGGATAGAGTGATAGATATAACAAATAAAGATGTGGAGAAAACTACAGGAGAGATATTAGAAGATATAGATAAAATCGAATTTAAAAATGTTGATTTCTCATATAACAAAGATGGGCAAAAAGTACTGAAAAATATTTCATTAAATATATCAAAAGGACAAAAGGTAGCATTTGTAGGGAGTACAGGTAGTGGAAAAAGTACATTGGCAAAACTACTTATGGGATTGTATGAACCTGTGAAAGGGCAAGTTTTAATAAATGGTAAAGATATGGTGAATTTAGATAAAGATAATTTATTAAAATTAGCAACTATTGTTCCACAAGATATATATATATATGCTAAAAACATTGAAGAAAATATAAAATTAGAAAGACAAAATGTAACAATAGATGATGTGCAAGAAGCTGCTAAAGTATCATGTATTCATGAAGATATTATGCAGTTTCCTCTTAAGTATAATACAATGCTTTCTGATATGGGAATGAATTTATCAGGAGGACAAAGACAGAGAATTGTAATAGCAAGAGCATTAATAAGTAAACCACAAATGATAGTTTTTGATGAAGGAACAAGTTTCTTAGATAATGTTACAGAGAAGAAGATAATGAAAAATTTAAAGCAAAAAGAGGCTACTATAGTAATGATAGCACATCGATTAGATACTATAATAGATAGTGATAAAATATACTTCTTAAAGAATGGGGAAATAATTGAAAGTGGAACTCATGAAGAATTGATGAGTAAACGAGGAGAGTACTATAAATTATATACAGCAAGAGGAGAAAATGTAGTATCAGTAGAAAAATAATATGATTATATGTTGTAGCATTATAAGTTAGATTTACAAGATGTGAGTTAAATTGTTAGAGCTGTGAAGAGTAAAATATTTAGGTTGAAATGAGTCTGGCAATACTTTTATGTAAACTAAATTATTTAATTTTATCTATTATGTTACAGGAGTATATTAATCTTGCTAATTTTTTGATAAAGATATAGTCTGTAATAACTTCACTTGATTATCTTATTGAAGTTTACACAGACTATTTTTTTAAAACTTAAGATACATGTTTTTATGATTCAGAGCATAATTTCTAAGTTGATTTGTAGAATTAACATTAGCAAATATCTTGTTTAGATATAATATATAGTCCTGTAAGAAGGCATATAGTACTCCATACTAAAGTACCTATAACCATACTAGTGTTGAAATAAAATCCTTGCATACCTGAACCAAGGGCGTAGAAGCAAATGAAATCTAAGATATTTTGACTTATATTCATTTTGTTTGCTAAAGCATCAATAAAGTCATGTGATAAGTAAAATAGTAGTATCAAAAAACACAAAGTAAATAAGTTTTTCTTATAAAGTGAGAATATTAATATTACAGTAGAATATACTGCTAAGGCAAAAAGTAAATAAGTGATCAGTCTTTCTAATAAAAAATTTAAGATATTTATATCAGGAGATAAAACTATAAAAGAAATTATATTAAATATAATATTTATTACTGCTAAAAAAATAGAAGTAATTAAAATACATATTAGTTTATTAATAAACACTTTATTTAATCCTAAATTATTATTAGAGAGAAGTTTTAATGTTCCTTGATTATATTCTGAATAAACATTATCAACAATTAAATAAATTATTGTTACTTGCATAAAATAAGCACAAAAAAAGGCTTGTGTGTGCTTAAATTTAAAAAATTGTGGATTGTTTAGAGCTGTGTAAGTCATTATTCCACCAATAATAAGACTAAGCAAAATTCCAATATAGATACATTTGCATTTAAATATTTTTTTTAATTCTAATTTAATTATATTCATTTTTATATACCTTCAATCTTTCTAAATATAGTTTCTAAGTCTTCCTTCTCTTTGTATAGTTCATCAATAGAGAAATTTTTTCTAATGTAACTTATTATATTTTTAGAGTTTTTATCTATTCTTATCTTAAATTCAGAAAAATCTTTTCTACTTAATATTTCTATTTTATTATCATTAAGGTAATTATATAGAGACTTATCTTCGCCAAATAGTTTTATTACATAAATTAGGTTGTTGGAATTTAAATTATTAAGAGTTTGTTTTTTTGTTATGCATCCATTAGAAACGAATAATACTTTGTCACAAAGTTTATCTAATTGAGAAAGTATATGGCTTGATATTATAATGCTTCCATTAGTTCTTTTTACCCAGTTTTTAAGTATATCGATGATAAGTATAGTCATTTTTGGATCTATTCCATTAAATGGTTCGTCTAAGACTACGAGATCAGGAGAGCCTAGAATAGAAAATGCAATTCCTAATCTTTGTTTCATCCCTAATGAATACTTTGAGAATTTTTTGTTTTCAAATTCAGATAATTTAAATAAATCATAAATTTTATCTATATCATCATCTGTAACATTAGGATTATACATACTTAAAAGTTTTAAGTTACTTTTGGCATCGTAGTTATTGTAGAAGCTAGGACTATCTATTAAATATCCTAATTTCAAATCTCTAGAAACTATACGTTCTCCTGAATAGTTTTTTATAAGACCTGTTATAATTTTCATTATTGTTGATTTACCGACACCATTTTCACCAACAAGACCAATAATTTCTCCTTTATTTATTTCCATATTGATATCAGAAAGAACAATTTTTTTTGAATATTCTTTTTTAATATTTTTTAGTTTAAGCATTTTTTCCTCCTTAAAATTTTTAATCATCTAATTCTTTATCTATAGTATTTTGTCTGTGAATAAAAAGCTTTTTTGCACAAGTTAAAATTAAGAAAAATAGTATAAAAGACACTATGAAAGTTATTGCAAAAGAGATAAGAGTTAAAATTAAACCTTTATTGTATTTAAAAAAGTTTATGAGTGTGATAATCAAGCTTAATATAAAAGATACAAATAAAGCATGAACAGAAGGTTTTACTTGATCTCCATTAGTAATAGTTCCATAATATATTTTTTTACAAGTAATATAGATGTTTAAAATTAAAAATATTATTACTTCAGACCTATATGAACTATAAGGAGTGTTGAAAATTAGTGCTTTTAATACTATGAAAAGTAAAAGAAATATGTTAAAAATCACATATCCTTCAGATAAAATTTTATTATTAATTTCATTTGTGCGTTCATCTTGTAATATTTTTTTATTTTTCATAATTTTAGTCCTCCCAAAATAAATCATTTAGAGTTTTATTAAGTGCTTTACAAATGGAAATGCATAATTTTAATGAAGGATTATATTTTCCGGCTTCAATCATTCCAATTGTTTGGCGTGTCACATTAATTTTTTCTGCTAATTCTTGCTGAGAAAGTTCTAATTCATTTCGAGCAAGTTTCATCTTTATATTCTTCACATACACACACTTCCTTTTTTGTTATATTGTAATTTATTTTTCAAATAATGTAAAGTATATTTTGCTTTTTGTTATATATATATTACAAATAATTCAATAAATTCATAAAATATCTTTGCAATAAGATATATTTTTGAATATAAGAAAAAGTTGCTTGATAGATTAAAAAAGAAGAAAGATTTAAAACAAAATTTATCATTTTAAATCTTTCTTCTTTTTTAATTGGTAAAAAGTTTTGAATTAAAAAGTATATTCATATTCTTTAGCTGTTATGCTTTCAATAGGAATTTTTATAAATTGTAAATCTGAACAACTGATGAGATCTTTTAAGGATTTATGATATTTTTTTCTGAAAAGACTTAGAATATGATTTTTTAAAGGAGTGTTAGTAATAATTTCAGGTTTTCCTTTAGCTAGGACAGTTTGATATGAATCTCTATAAAAATTTGAAATTGAGTTGTCTAAGTATATGCATACCAATTCTAAATCATCTTTAATTTTAGTGTTAGAAGATATTAAGAAAAAATTTATATTTTCATTTTCATATTCAAAAGCAAATAGCATTGGGGTTATATCCAAACTTGTTTTTGATGAAATACCTAGGCTACATATATCTTTTTCTTCTAAAATAGATATTATTTCTTTAAAATGGAGTTTTCTATAGTTACATATATCCATAAAATTATCTCCTTATTTTATTTTTTATATTATAGTATGAAAAAATATTTAAATATGAAACTTAAACTGAGACTTAACTGTTAATAAAAAATAAATTTTTATATGCTTTAGTAGGGATGTTCATTTTTCATAGATTAGTAGTATCGTATAATTTGTAAAGCAAAGAGGTCCTATTTCTAAAACGATAGAACCTCTTTTGTCAAATGAGGGATAAAGTAGTTTTTAGGTAGTTTTTGGGGAACTAGAATAATGTAGTTAATCTTTGTAACTTGATAAACAGTTACAAGCTGTATCTATAGCATTCATAGCTTGCTGAATTTTTTCTTTATTTTCAGCTTTTTCAGCTTTACTTACAGCTTGTTGTAAGTTACTTTTCATACTTTGAGCTGCACTCATGCTCATGTCTACATAATCTTTAGCCTTGTTTGGCATTAATGTCACCTCTTTTCTGTTGCTACATTAATAGTATTTGTAACAGAATTTAAATTATAACAATAAAGTTTTGGAAAGTTTGAATTAAATTTTTAAATATAAGATAATAAAGTCTATATTTAAATAATTGTTTTATACCATAAAAATTTAGAAGACAAGAAATTTAATGACATAATAATCTTAATCATTAGATTTCTTATCTTCTAATTTTTAATAAAGTGAAGATAGGAATTTTTGCAATTTATCGAAATTAGCATTTTTTAGTGTTACTTTTTTTAGAGTATAGCTTTCAGGTTCGTGATAGTATAAGGCTTCTTCTTCAGGACAAATAACGATTACATTACATGTGATAGTTTCATTTTTTAAAGATAATTCTTTTGTTCGTGAAAAAGGAATTTCAACATAATAGTTATTAGAATGAACTTTAGACATTGAAATTATGAAGTTATCATTAATGAATCCGCCTTGATTTTCGTCTAAGTTACTTTCTTTTAAAATATTTTTTACAAGTTTAAGAACTTTCTTTCCATCACTATTAGAAGGAGTACGTATAATTAGATTATTGTCGTGATCAATAGATATTGCTTTAATTTCACTGCTTTTTATATTTGGTAATGGATATTTTGAATTATTTATTGAGACAATAGTAAAAACTCCAACTATAATAATTACTAATAAAATAGGAATTAAGAATTTTTTTGAAAATTTCACAATAAACACCTCCTAATTGAATAATACAATAAATTTGATAAAATTACAAAAAATATATTTCTTGTTCGACTTAAAAACAGTATTTTATACGTTATATATTTTATCAATAACTTTTTCGTAAATTATACAATTATTAGCATTACAAGATTCTAGAATCTTTATAAGATACTTGATGAAAAAAAGAGAATGATTTAACGAAAAAATCGATTTCACAAAACACAAAATATGGTAAAATATCAGCAATAATACAAAGGAGGGATTGGAGTGTTAAAAATAAAAAAAATCATAATGACTGCTGTTGCGACAGCTTCTGCAATAGCTCTACTTAATGTATGTGGAGTTAATGCAAATGCAGCAGAAAAGTCAGCTTCTCAAAATTATGTAGAAGCAATGATTCCAGGATGGAATCTTGGTAATACTTTTGATAGTGTAGATACATGGAGCGATAGAACAGCTTCTTGGTGGAGTGATCCAGGTGAAACTACTTGGGGAAATCCAAGGGTTACAAAGGAATTAATTCATAAAATTAAAGAATCAGGATTCAAGAGTATTCGTATGCCATTTACATCTTATACACGTACTGGAGATGCACCAGAATATAAGATAAAAAAGGAATATCTTGATAGATATGCTGAAGTAGTTAATTATGCTTTAGATGAAGGTTTAATTGTACTTGCAGATATGCAACATGTTGATATTTCAGTATGGGGACATAATATGTATACTGATGATGGATCATCACTTGCACAATTTAAAGCACTTTGGAAACAATTTGCTGAATATTTTAAAGATTATCCAGAACAATTATGTTTTGAACCAACTAATGAGCCAGATTTTGTTGGTACTAAAGATCAAAAACTTAAAATTAATAATGATGTAAATAATACTTTTAGAGAAATTATAAGATCTTCAGGTGGAAAAAATGCCACAAGAATGCTAGTATTTCCAAACTTAGTAACTAGCTCAGATAAGCAAGAATGTAATAGCAATGCTCAAAATATAGCATCATTAAAGGATCCTAACATAATTGCAACATTCCATTATTATTCATTCTGGCCTTTTAGTGTAAATATAGCTGGAAAGCCTAAGTTTGATGCTGAGGTACAAGGATATGCTAAGGAAGCTATTGATAATATGTATGATACTTTCACATCAAAAGGTGTTGGAGTTATTGGTGGAGAATATAGTGTTTTAGCTGAAGGCGTTATTAATAATGGTGAATATTTGAAATATATGGATTATACAACTGCATATGCTAGAGAAAAGGGTATACCTATGATGCTTTGGGATGCAGGGTTCCATATAAATAGAAATACTTGCGAATGGAAAGATCAAGATGTTATAGATACTATAATGACAGCAGCACATGGTGGACGTACTTCTTACACTGATTGTGATACTTTATATGTAAATGGAAAGACAAGAATTGCTGGTGCAACTACTAACTTGACTTTAAATGGAAACAAATTAACTTCAATTGTAGATTCTAATAATAAAGTATTAGTTCAAGGTGTTGATTATACTTGTGCAAATGGTAAACTTACATTTAATCCTTCATACTTAAAGAAGGTTACAAAATCAGGATATGGTAAATGTGAAACATTAGTACTTAACTTTGATAATGGTTCATATTGGAAGATGAATGTTAATTACTATAAGATGCCAGTTTCAAGTGATGCTAAGGGATCAAATAGTGGATTAAATATACCAATGCAATTTAATGGTGCTAAATTAGCTACAATGGAAGCTGTAAGAGCTGACCAAGAATGGCAAGGAGTAGGTCCTGCTGATTGGACACCTTATAAACAATTTAAAGAACATTTTGAACCAGATTATGATAATAATGTATTAGTTATTAAAGATGCATTCTTTAAAGAATGTATTGATGGAAATATAATTTTCAAATTCCATTGGGAAGACGGAGCTATAACAACTTATAAAATCTATAAATCAGGAAATACTGTAAAAGGTGTAGCTGTTAATGGCGAAGATACAACAGTTTCAACTGAACCAGATGAACCAGAACAACCAGAACAACCAGAAGTTTTAGCAGGGGATGTAAATGGTGATAATGTTGTAAATATAGCTGATTATACTACTTTGAAAAAATATATTAATGCAAATGGTGAAGGTATAAAGATTAATGAAGCTAATTCAGATGTTAATGGTGATGGAAAGGTTTCTTTCTTAGATTTACTTGCATTAAAGGCATTAGTATAAAATATATTAGATTATAGAGGAGAGTTCCTGAAATTTCAGGAACTCTTTTAATATTTAATGGTGAAAATTATGGTGAGTATTATTTTTTTGGCATTTGATGCATGCAATATGGAAAATACATTAAAATTGAATAATAAAATTATGAATTTAAAAATATACATTATAGATAAAGTCTTAAAATCTATACAAATAATAATATGAATTTTTGACTTAAAATTTAGTATTACTAACTTTTAAAGTTAGTATTGCATAACTATATGTAAATAATGTATAATGTTCTTGTTTAATATAAAAATGGATTTTTAAAGAAGGGGTGTAACGAATGGGAAGAGCATTAATTATAGGTGCAGGTGGTGTGGCAAATGTAGTGATACATAAATGCTGCCAAAATTCAGAGGTATTTGAGGAAATTTGTATAGCTAGTAGAACACTTTCGAAGTGTGATGCTATTAAAGAAAAACTTCAGGGAGGAAAGACTAAGATAACCACTGCAAAAGTAGATGCAGATAATGTAGATGAATTAATTGAGTTAATTAACAGCTATAAACCAGATATAGTTATTAATGTGGCATTACCATATCAAGATTTAACTATAATGGATGCTTGTCTTGCAACTAAAACAAACTATATGGATACTGCAAATTATGAACCAGTTGATACAGCTAAATTTGAATATAAGTGGCAATGGGCATATAAAGAAAAATTTAAGGAAGCAGGTATAACTGCACTTCTTGGAAGTGGATTTGATCCTGGAGTTACAGGAGTATTTAGTGCATATGCATTAAAACATTATTTTGATGAAATTCATACAATAGATATTGTAGATGCAAATGCAGGTGATCATGGATATCCTTTTGCTACAAATTTTAATCCAGAAATTAATATAAGAGAAGTAAGTGCAAAGGGAAGCTACTTTGAAAATGGAAAATTTATTGAGACTGAGCCAATGTCAATAAAGAGAGTTTATAATTTACCTGAAATAGGACCTAAAGATATATATCTTCTTCATCATGAAGAATTAGAATCTTTAGCAATAAATATGCCAGGAATTAAAAAGATGCGATTTTGGATGACTTTTTCAGAGAGCTATTTAAATCACTTAAAGGTACTTGAAAATGTAGGTATGACATCTATAGAACCAATAGAATTTGAAGGAAAGCAAATAGTACCTTTACAATTCTTAAAAGCAGTTTTACCAGATCCAGCATTACTTGGACCTAGAACTAAAGGAAAAACAAATATTGGATGTATATTTACAGGAATTAAAGATGGAAAAGAAAAAACTTATTATGTTTATAATGTATGTGACCATCAAGAATGTTATAAAGAAGTTGGCTCACAAGCTATTTCTTATACAACAGGTGTACCAGCTATGATTGGTGCTATGATGCTTATGACTGGCGTATGGAAAGGTCCAGGAGTGTTTAATATAGAAGAATTTGATCCTGATCCATTTATGGAAGCATTAAATAAGTTTGGACTTCCTTGGAAAGAAAGTTTTACACCAGATTTAATAGACTAGGAGCTTTATGATGAATATAGATTTTAGTAAACTTAAAACTCCATGTTATGTTGTTGATGAAAGGCTTATAAAACGAAATTTAGAAATATTAAAAACAGTTAAGGATAGGACAGAATGTAAAATTATTTTAGCTCAAAAAGCTTTTTCGATGTATTCAATATATCCACTAATTGCTGAATATCTAGATGGAGTAACTTCTAGTTCTCTATTTGAAGCTAGATTAGGTTTTGAAGAGATGGGAAAAGAGGTACATATATATGCACCAGCTTATAGGGAAGATGAATTTGATGAGATTATAAAATATAGTGATCATATTGTTTTTAATTCTTTTAATCAATGGTTAAAATTTAAAGATAAAATAAAGAACAGTAATAAAAAAATTGAAACTGGAATAAGAATTAATCCTGAGTATTCAGAGATAGAAACAGATATTTATAATCCTTGTTTTAAAAATTCAAGAATGGGAACAACTATCGATTATATAAAGGATGAAAATTTAGATGGGATTGATGGAATACATTTTCATACTATGTGTGAACAAAATTCTGATACATTAGAAAGAACTATAAAAGTTATAGATGAAAAGTTTGGAAAAATTCTGGAGAAAGTAAAATGGATTAATTTTGGAGGAGGACATCATATTACTAGAGATGATTATGATGTGGAATGTTTAGTTAAATGCATTTTATATATGAAAGAAAAATATAATGTTCAAGTTTATCTTGAGCCTGGAGAAGCTATTGCATTGAATGCTGGTTATTTAGTATCTACAGTTTTAGATACTATGAAGAATGGAATGGATATTGCTATTCTTGATACTTCAGCAGAATGCCATATGCCAGATGTTTTAGAAATGCCTTATAGACCTAATATTATTGGTTCTGGTATGCCTTCTGAATTGAAATATACTTATAGATTAGGAGGACCAACTTGCCTTGCAGGTGATATTATAGGAGATTATTCGTTTAATAAAGAATTAAAGGCAGGAGATAAATTGGTATTTTGTGATATGGCTCATTACAGTATGGTAAAAAATAATACTTTCAATGGGATTAATTTGCCAGATATAGTTTTATTAAATGATAATGGTTTTGAAGTTATAAGAAAATTTAATTATGAAGATTTTAAATCTCGTTTATAGTTGAATTTGTTTATAAAAATCCCTTGTTTATAGAGCAAGGGATTTTATTTTTCAAAAGGAGTGATGAAGGATGACTGATAAGATAAAATTGTATGGATTTAATAATCTTACAAAGACTTTAAGTTTTAATATTTATGATATCTGTTATGCAAAAACTGAAAAAGAACAGAAAAAATATATTTCATATATTGATGAGCAATATAATGCAGAGAGATTAACTAATATATTAAAGCATGTTACAGAAATGATAGGAGCACATGTTTTAAATATTTCAAAACAGGATTATGATCCTCAAGGTGCAAGCGTGACTCTTACTATTTCAGAGAAGAATTTACCTTTATCATTTATAGATAAATCATGCAATATGGGGAAGAATTCTGAAGAAATTGAAATTCTAAAAACAAGAGATTCTGTAGTTGGTCATTTAGACAAAAGTCATGTTACAGTTCATACTTATCCAGAATATCATCCAGATACATGTATTGCTACTTTTAGGGTGGATATTGATGTTGCAACTTGTGGAACTATTTCGCCTTTAAATGTTCTTGATTATCTAATTGGAAGTTTTGATTCTGATATTATTACTATAGATTATAGAGTAAGAGGATTTACTAGAAATGTGGATGGAAAGAAAATATTTATAGATCATTATATAAATTCAATACAAAATTATATAGCTGATGAAACTTTAAAAAAGTATGATGCTATAGATGTAAACGTGTATCAGGCTAATATTTTTCATACCAAAATGCTAATTAAGGAGATGGAACTTCAAAATTATTTATTTAATACAGATGTCTATGAACTTCCACCTAAAAAAAGGCTTGAAATAAATGATAGCTTAAGAAAAGAAATGATTGAAATATTTAGCGGAACGAATATTTTCTGATTTTAGGAAGGAGAAAAAATGAAAAAACTAAAAAATGAAAATGCGCCTATACTTGAGGCTTTAAATAGATATAAAAAAATGAGGATACTTCCTTTTGATGTGCCAGGTCATAAAAGGGGGAAGGGCAATAAGGAATTAACAAATTTTTTAGGAGAGCAGTGTTTAACTGTTGATGTTAATTCTATGAAGCCTTTAGATAACTTATGTCATCCTGTTTCAGTAATTAAAGAAGCACAAGAATTAGCGGCAAAGGCATTTAAGGCAAAGGATGCATTTTTTATGGTAAATGGAACAACTTCAGCAGTACAAGCAATGGTTATGAGTGTATGCAAAAGAGGAGATAAAATTATAATGCCAAGAAATGTACATAGAAGTGCCATAAATGCTCTTATTTTATGTGGAGCTATACCTATTTATGTGAATCCAGGAACTAATAAGAAAATAGGAATTCCTCTTGGAATGTCTGTTGAAGATGTTAAAGCGGCAATTCTTGCAAATAGAGATGCTAAGGCTATATTAGTAAATAATCCAACTTACTATGGAATTTGTTCTGATTTAAAAGGAATTACAGAATTGGCTCATAGTTTTGGAATGAAGGTATTAGTAGATGAAGCTCATGGAACTCATTTTTATTTTAGTGATAAGCTTCCTATGTCAGCTATGGAAGCAGGAGCTGATATGGCTGCTGTAAGCATGCATAAGACAGGAGGCTCTTTAACACAAAGTTCTATTCTTCTTATTAATAATGATATAAATAAGGGGCATGTACATCAGATAATTAATTTGACTCAAACGACAAGTGCATCCTATCTTTTACTATCATCCTTAGATATTTCAAGAAGAAATCTTGCACTTCATGGTAAAGAAATAGTAGATAAAATTATTGATTATGTTGAATATGCTAGAGCTGAAATTAATAAATCAGGAAATTATTATGCTTATTCAAAAGAACTTATTGATAATAAGTATGTCTGTGATTTTGATGTTACAAAACTTGCTATATATACTCAAGGAATTGGTCTAGCTGGAATTGAAGTTTATTCAATCCTAAGAGATGAATATGATATACAAATTGAATTTGGAGATTTAGGTAATATATTGGCTATAGTATCAGTTGGAGATGAAGAACTTGGAATTGAGAGACTTATATCATCTTTACATGATATTGAAAAATGGTATTCAAAAGAAAAAAAAGAAATGTTTGATCATGAGTATATTGAACCTGATGTAGTTAAAGCACCTCAGGAAGCTTTTTATTCAAATAAACAATCTTTAAAAATACAGGAGAGTGAAGGAAGAGTGTGTGGTGAATTTGTAATGTGTTATCCACCAGGAATTCCAATACTTGCACCAGGGGAAAGAATCACTAAAGAAATTTTAGATTATATTAAATATGCTAAGAACAAGGGATGTTCGTTAACTGGAACAGAAGATGAAAAAATAGAATTTATTAATGTTTTGGAGGAATAGAATATGGATTTATGGTTTACAGAGGAACATTCAGAAAACGTTCGTTTTTCTATAAAGGTTGATAAGCAGATTTTCACTAAGCAAAGTAAGTTTCAAAGAATAGATATTTTGGAGAATGATGAATTTGGAAGATTTTTAACTTTGGATGGTTTAATGATGTTAACTGAAAAGGATGAATTTATATATCATGAAATGATAACTCATACTGCTATTGCTGTTAATCCTAATATAGAAAATGTTTTAGTTATAGGTGGTGGCGATGGTGGTGCTGTAAGAGAATTATGTAAGTATGATTCTATAAAAAATGTAGATTTGGTTGAGATAGATGAAGAAGTTGTTTCAAGTTGTATAGAATATTTACCTTCAGTATCATGTAAGCTTAAGGATGAAAAAGTTAATATATATTATCAAGATGGTCTTAAGTTTGTAAGAAATAAAGAGAATATTTATGACCTTATAATAGTTGATTCTACAGATCCTTTTGGACCAGGTGAAGGATTGTTTACTAAAGAATTTTATGGGAATTGTTTTAGAGCGTTAAAGGATGAGGGAATATTAATTAATCAACATGAAAGTGATTTTTATAATGATTATGAAAATTCTATGAAAAGAGCTCATAAGAGAATTAATAATATTTTCCCTATATGTATGGTGTATGAAGCACATATTCCAACTTACCCTTCTGGTCACTGGTACTTTGGATTTGCATCTAAAAAGTTTGACCCAGTAAAAGATATTAAGGAAGATGAATGGAATAAGTTAAATATAAATACAAAATATTATAATATAAACCTTCATAAAGGTTCATTTGCTCTTCCTAATTATGTTAAAGAAATGATGGTGATTGCTGATGAATAAAAATATAGAAACATTTATAGCTTGCGAAAGTGAATATGATGAAGCACAAATTATATTGTTTGGAGCACCTTTTGATGGAACTACTTCATTTAGACCAGGAACTAGATTTGGGAGTAAGGCAATAAGAAGTGAGTCTTTTGGAATAGAAACTTATAGTCCATATCAAGATAAGGATTTAGAAGATCTAAAGATTTTTGATGGTGGTGATCTGGATTTGTGTTTTGGAAATACAGATAGAGTTTTAAGTGACATAGAAGATTATGTTGATAAAGTTTTAAAAGATAATAAACTTCCAGTAATGATAGGAGGAGAGCATTTAGTTACTCTTGGTAGTGTTAGAGCTATGGCTAAAAAATATAAGGATTTACATGTGGTTCATTTTGATGCTCATACAGATTTAAGAGATGATTATTTAGGAGAAAAACTTTCTCATGCAACTGTTATGAGGAGAGTAATAGAAATAATAGGTGACAAAAAATTGTTTCAATATGGAATAAGATCTGGAGAAAAAGCTGAGTTTGAGTTTGCAAAAGAACATAGTAATTTAACTAAGTTTGATTTTACAGGATTAGAAGATGAATTAAAAAAACTAGATGGAAAACCTGTTTATTTTAGTATAGATTTAGATGTATTAGATCCTTCTGAATTTCCGGGTACAGGAACACCAGAAGCAGGTGGAGTAAGTTTTAAACAATTGTTGGATGCCATATTAACTGTAAGTAAGTTAAATGTAGTGGGATTTGATATTGTAGAACTTAGTCCTCATTATGATAATAGCGGAAGATCAACGGCAATAGCATGTAAAGTTTTAAGAGAATTATTATTAGCAGTAAATAAATAAAAAATTTAATTTGTATATGTCTAATTTATAAAAGTTGATATGATATACTAAATATAGTTTACAAAAAAACGAAGAAAGATAAGGAAAGGAACATGAAATTTGTTTTTGAGAAGCTATGTTAAAAGAAAAGATATCTAAATATATTAAAGATTTGGGACTTACTCAATTTGGATTTATTCCTTGTAGAAGATTTGAAGAGTTAAGAGAATTTTTTGAGTATAGACAAAAAAATAATCTACAGAATGAATTTGAAGAAAAAGATATTGAAAAACGTATAAATCCTAATATTTATATGGAGGAAGGAAAGACTATAATATCTATAGCTTTTCCTTATTATTATGAAGAGGAAGGTTGTAATAATGGCTTTTCTGTTTATACTAAGAGGATTGATTATCATAGGGTTGTAAGAAAGTATTTGGATCAGATTAAGGCATATATAGAATCTTTAGGAGGTAAGGCTGAATGTTTTGTAGATAGTAATGCTCTTCCAGAGAGATATATTGCTTATCTTGCAGGTGTTGGATTTATTGGTAGAAATAATATGATAATTACAAAGAAATATGGTTCATATGTTTTTTTAGGAGAAATAATAACTAATTTAAAGATTCAATGTGATGATGTTAGAAATATTGAAGAAATTAAAATGTATAAAGAATGTGGTACCTGTGAAAGATGTTTTAAAGAATGCCCAACTAAGTCTATAAATGCTAATAGAAAAAATCCTAATATATGTTTATCTTACATAACTCAAAAAAAGGAGATAAGTAATAAAGAGATAAAACTTTTAAAAGGTAATGTATTTGGGTGTGATTTTTGTCAGAAGAAATGTCCATATAATGAAGAGGCAGAAGCAAATGTTCTTTCAGAATTTGAAACTTTAGAATATATGAATGATGATGCTGAAGTATTTGCTGGTATGAATAATAAGTTTTTTAAAGAAAAAATAAGCTCTACTTCTTGTGGGTGGAGAGGAAAAAATGTTATTAAAAGAAATGCTCTTATTAATATGAAATATAATGGCAAAGATATCGATGGTTTTAAATGTGATTCTCCATACATAAATGAATATATTGATATATTAAATGATATTTATAGTGAAAAATAATGATATTCTGTTAAGTTATCTAATATAGATATAGTATGTATATTTATATTTAGGAGGCAGAGATAGTGGGAACAAAAAAGCATTTTATCAATTTATTGTTTTGGATTGGATTATCAATATTGTTTAATATATACATATTTTATAGTAGAGGAGAAACTGCAGCTGTAGAATATTTTGGAGGCTACATAGTTGAAATGTCTTTAAGCCTTGATAACTTATTTTTGTTTTTAATGATTTTTTCAAGCTTTGGAATAAAAAAAGATTATCAAGAAAGAGTTTTGCTTTTTGGAGTACTAGGGGCAATGATTTTAAGACTTATATTTATTCTTTTAGGTGTAAGTATAATAAGTAGATTTCATTTTGTCTTATCAATTTTTGGAATAGTACTTTTGTATAGTGGATTAAAAATGATATTTGAAAAGACAGAGAAAACGGAATTTTACGATAATTTTGCTTTTAGGATTTTAGCTAGAATAATTCCTATAACTAATAAGTTGAGTGGAAATAAATTCTTTATAAGAAAAAATAATATTTTATATGCTACACCACTTTTTGCTGTACTTGTTGTAATAGAATTTTCTGATGTATTGTTTGCAATAGATTCTATACCAGCTATATTTTCAATAACAACAGATACATTTATAGTTTATACTTCTAATATATTTGCAATACTTGGTCTTAGAAGTATGTATTATATACTTGAAAAGTTAAATGATATGTTCAGATTTATGAAATATGGTGTTGGATGTGTTCTTATATTCACAGGATGGAAGCTTGTGGCTTTATTCTTCAAAATTGAAATTTCAGTTGTTATATCAGTTTTAATAATAATTATTATTATGCTTATAAGTATCTTATTGTCATTGGTGTATGATAATAAAAAAGCATAAAAATATAGCTGTATAAGTGTTTGTTCACCTATACAGCTATATTTATGTTGTATATAATAATTTAAGCTTTAAACATTTTGCCAAATAAAAACCTAACTAAAGGTGAAACTATAAGCATATTTAATGGTAATGCTACTACAAAGTTTCTCAAAATACATAATGGATAAAGTTTTAAAGCAGTAGAAGTAAATCCTACAGCAGTTATAGCACCATACATAGACATGCATAGAACCATACCTACAACCATACATGATGAAATAGTTAGAATTATTTTAATTGGTTTAGTGTTTTCATCAGGTTTTACTATTTTAAAAGCAATTGATTTTGCAAATTTACCAACAACAAATACATCTAATAAAAGTGCTATAAAAAATCCTAACCAAAAGTCTTTAATTAAATGTATAAAGAATTGATCGTTAAGTCCTTCATTTAAAATCATATTGTATATAGTCATTCCTAAAACCATTCCAAAACACATCATTAGTGTAAAAATAAATTTTTCAAATTTTGTTTTTCCCATCCTGGTTCTCCTTTGTTTAAAAGTAATGTGTCAACTAAGTTGACGTGAATCATTATAGCATTAGCATTTTATGCTGTCAACTAAGTTGACAAAAATAAATTTTATATAAATAATTAGTGTAGTAATAAAAATAGTATATGGAGATAAATTATGAATGAAGATTTAACAATAATAGATTTGATAAGTGAAAAGCATATTGTTTTAAGAAGAGAATTTGAAGATAGATGGCGCGAAAATGAGGAAGAAGATATATCTCATACAGAAGCATTTTTATTAGGAAAGCTTAGTAGAGGAAGAATATCAATAGCTGAGGCAGCTAGAATAGCAAATATTTCACGTCAAGCTATGTTTAAGTGTGCAAAGAAACTTGAAGAAAGAGGCTATATTGAAAATTCTTACGATGAAAACAATAGTAAGTATCTAAAACTTACTAGTAAAGGACAGGATTATTTTTATAGAAGTGAGAAAATAAAGCGTGAGATAGAAGATGAAATTTCAAATTGTATAGGAAAAGATAAATTTAGAAAGATGAAAAAAATTTTGCAGAGTAGCTGGATAAAGTAAGTATTATATAAAAATTAGATTTTGGTTAAATAAAAAACTATTGAGCAAAAACTCAATAGTTTTTCATACTTATTGTATAATTAAGTTAGAGATTTTTATATCAGTAATTTTAAAATCTTGAACTTTCTTATTAACTGCATCAATAAGTTCGTCTTTTAATTTTTCTTCATAATCTCCTGTAAAATAAGAAGAATCTTTTTTCATTAAGCTAAAGTTTAAAGCATCAAGAACTACTGGCAATTGCTTATCTGTTGTTAATTGTCCCTTGGCTTTGTTAAATAAAGTTTTATCATATCCAACGGCAATATTTGCTTTTATATATTTTTTTCCACTTTCATCAGAAAGTCTTGCAGTTATTTCTCCTACTGTAACATAAGCACGTTCGACTTGAGTATTCTTTCCTGAATTGTTTGAATTAAGAAAGTAGAATCCAGCAAAAGCTCCTCCACCAATGATAATTAAACATAGTGTACATACTAAAATAGCAAAACCGTGTCCTCTTCCTTCATAGTAATCATCTTCTCTTTCATAATCTTGTTTTGTCTTTTTCATAACCTCACAACTCCTTATGCCTTTCTATAAACATATATATAAATTGTAACATTAATTAACTAAATATTCCATAAAAGATAAAAAATAATAGAATAAATTTGTCTTTACTTTGTATTTTCTTTGTGATAAACTAATTTAGTAAACCGCACACGCACAGGTTTTGTAAAAACAAGGCTAAAACCTTGTACCTATAGTGGCGAGACCGTTATGAGGAGGTGTTTTTTAATGTACGCAGTAGTAAAAACAGGTGGAAAACAATACAGAGTTCAAGAAGGAGACGTTCTTTTCGTTGAAAAGCTAGACGCTGAAGTTGAATCAACAGTTGAATTAACTGAAGTTCTTGCTGTTGGTGGAGAAACTTTAAAAGTTGGAACTCCAGTAGTAGAAGGAGCTAAAGTTGTTGCTAAAGTATTAGCTCAAGGTAAAGCTAAGAAAGTAACAGTATTCAAGTATAAGAGAAAGAAAGACTACAGAAGAAAGAATGGTCATAGACAACCTTATACTAAATTAGTTGTAGAAAAGATCGAAGCTTAATTCTTATGATAGAAATTAAAATTAGATCAGATAAAGAAAATATACTATCCTTTAAAATCAGCAATCACGCTCTTAGAGATAGGGATGCGATTTTGGCTGGTGAAGCATATGACATGGTATGTAATACGGTGTCAGTGCTGTCACAAAGTGTTATCATAGGATTAGATGAAGTTTTAAAACTTAATTGTAACTATGAAATGATGGATGGTTATCTTGCATTAAATCTTGATGGGTTTACCCAAGAAGAAATATGTAAGGCACAGGTTTTATTAAAGACCTTTAAATTAAGCTTAGATAGTGTTATCATGAGCTTAGATGAATCTTTTGGAAAAAAGAAACGTGAAGAATATATTAGTTTAAAATTAGAGGAGGTGTAAACTATGATGATAATGAACCTTCAATTATTCGCTCATAAGAAAGGGCAAGGTAGTACTAGCAACGGTAGAGATTCAGAAGCTAAGAGACTTGGTGCTAAAGCAGCAGACGGAGAATTCGTTTTAGCTGGAAACATACTTTATAGACAAAGAGGAACTAAGGTTCACCCAGGAAACAATGTTGGAAAGGGTGGAGATGATACTCTATTCTCTAAAGTTGACGGAGTTGTTAAGTTCGAAAGAGTGGGTAAGAGCAAGAAGAAAGTTAGCGTTTACCCTATAAACGTAGAAGAAAAAATAGCTGAATAATTTTTCTTTAGGAAAAGCACCCTGAATCAGGGTGCTTTTTTTAAAAATTAATTAAAAATAAGAATATATTAACAGTTGAAAAATTTGTATCTGTTATAATAAAAATAGGAAAACTGAGCAATAATTATAATGATAATAAATTTTTTATGTTATTTTATATAAAAATATGAACAAAAGATAAATACAAAATAAGATTTTGCTTAGAGGATAGGTGATTTGATGTTTATAGATAAAGCCAAGGTATTTGTAAAATCAGGAAAAGGTGGAGATGGAGCAATTTCTTTTAGAAGAGAAAAATATGTTCCATTAGGTGGACCAGATGGTGGAGACGGAGGAAAAGGCGGAAGCGTTATTTTTAAAGTTGATACTGGAATGACAACACTTTTAGATTTTAAATATAAGAGAAAATTTGTTGCTCCAAATGGTGAAAATGGAGGAGCTTCAAAATGCTATGGAAAAGATGGAGAAGATCTTTACATAAGAGTACCAATGGGAACAATTATAAGAGAAGCTGAATCAAATAAAATAGTAGCAGATCTTTCTCACAAAGATGATGAATTTGTTCTTCTAAGAGGCGGAAAAGGTGGAAAAGGTAATGTTAAATTTTGTACACCAACAAGACAGGCTCCACATTTTGCTGAACCAGGTATGCCAGGAGAAGAAATGGAAATAAAGCTTGAACTTAAGCTTTTAGCAGATGTTGGACTTTTAGGTTTTCCTAATGTAGGTAAATCAACATTTCTTTCAATGACTACAAAAGCTAAACCTAAGATAGCTAATTATCATTTTACAACTTTAAAACCTAATTTAGGAGTTGTAGGAGCTGATGGTATTGAACCATTTGTAATGGCTGATATTCCGGGTATTATTGAAGGAGCAGCTGAAGGTGTAGGCTTAGGACTTGAATTTTTAAGACATATAGAAAGAACAAGATTATTAATACATGTAGTTGATATTTCTGGAATTGAAGGAAGAGAACCATTTGAAGATTTCTTAAAGATAAATGAAGAACTTAAGAAATATTCAGTTAAATTATGGGATAGACCACAAATAGTAGTAGCTAATAAATGTGATATGTTATATGATGAACAAGTATTTATTGATTTTGAAAGAAAAGTTAAAGAACTTGGATACGATAAAGTATATAGAATGTCAGCGGCTACAAGAGATGGTGTTGATGAAGTTATAAAGGAAGCAGCTAGAATGCTTAAGGATATTCCAATAACAGAACTTGAAATTTCAGATGAAGAAAGATATATACCAGAAGAAAAGAGATTTACTTATGAAATCCATGTTGAAGAAGGGGAAGAAAACAATACTTATGTTGTTGAAGGAAGTTTTGTGGATAGATTATTAGAATCTGTTGACCTTTATGATGCAGACTCTTTAAGATATTTTCATAAAGTTTTAAGAAACAAAGGAGTTTTAGATGAACTTAGAGAAATGGGTATTGAAGATGGAGATATGGTAAGACTTAACGACTTTGAATTTGAGTATATATTATAAGGAGGACATAATGCTTACAGGTAAACAAAGAGCATATTTAAGAAAATTAGCACATAATTTAGATCCTATTTTCCAAGTAGGTAAAAATGGAGTAGAGGAAACTTTTATAAAACAGGTTGAAGAAGCACTAGAAAAAAGAGAATTAATCAAAATTAAAGTTCTTGATAACAGTCTTCTTGAAGCAAGAGAAGTTTCAGATATGATATGTGAAGAGATAGGCTGTGAAGGTATTCAAGCTATAGGAAGTAAGCTTGTATTATATAAAAAGTCAAAGAAAAATCCACAAATAGAGTTAGATCCTAACAAGAAGCTAAAAAAAGAAGCACCAGCAACTAGAAATAATTCTAAAAAGGAATTTTCAAAGGGCAAGAAAGGGTTTTCAAGAATTAGATAATGAAAAGAATAGGGATAATTGGAGGAACTTTTGATCCAATACATTTAGCCCATGTTAATATAGCTAAAGAAGCTAAAAAAAGATTGAACTTAGATAAAGTTATATTTATACCAGCGGGAAGCCAGCCACTTAAAATCGATAAGAAGGTTACTAAGGCTTCCCTTAGGTTTAATATGGTGAAAGAAGCCATAAAAGGTTATGAGGGATTTGAAGTTTCGGATTATGAAATACAAAAACAAGGATTGAGTTATACGTTTGAAACTTTAGAGAGTTTTAAAAAAGATGATGAAGAATTATTTTTTATAGTAGGTGCAGACTGTCTTTTAAATTTGGAAAAATGGAAAAATGTAAAAAGAATTTTACAATTATGTACATTGGCTGTATTAACAAGGCCAGGATATGATAATAAAAAGTTATATGAGCAGAAAGAATATATAGAAAAGAAGTATAATGGAAACATTGAAATATTACAATTAAAAGGAATAGATATTTCCTCAACAGAGATAAGACAACTAGTTAGAGAAGGGAAAAACATAAGTAAATTGGTTGCTGAAGAAGTATTTAAATTAATAAAAGAAAACAATTTATATATGGGGGATTAAAATGGTGAACAAACAAGAAGCTTATGATTATATAAAAGCTAATCTAAAAGAAAGTAGATTTATTCATACATTAGGAGTGATTTCTGTTGCAAAAAAATTAGCTGTTAAAAATGGAGTAGATGAAGAAAAAGCTGAAATTGCTGCATTATGCCATGATATAGCTAAAAATGTTCCTAAAGAAGAAATGGAAAAGGTAATTATAAAGAACAATATTATATTAAGTCAAGATGAAAAAAATACTAAAGAGCTTTGGCATAGTATTTTAGCACCAATATATGCAAAAGAAAAACTTAAAATAGATGATTCAGAAATTTTAAGTGCAATAAGATGGCATACTACAGGTAAAGAAAATATGTCTAAGCTTGATAAGATTATATATATAGCAGATATGATAGAACCATCAAGAAATTTTGATGGGTTAGAAGAGATTCGCAAAGAAACAATTAATAATTTAGATAATGGGGTATTATTAGGATTGACTCACTCAATAAGTTTTCTGTTACAAAAAGGTGCACTTGTAGATGTAAATAGCATAAAAGCAAGGAATTATTTGATTAATAATAGATAATTTAGATGGGGGGATAGGGGGAGATATTATGCGAGATAATCATAGAGAGCCGGAAACAATAAGGAGAAAGATGAGAAGAAGAGCTCCGAAAAGTCTTAAAGATATAGAAAAAGAAAGAAATTTTAATATATATGATATAGATAATGAATCAGTTTCTAAAAGAAGAAAAAGTAAAGCTAAGCCTAAATTAAATAATATAAATTTTAGATTATTTAAATCTAAAAAATTTGGATTTAAAAGAATTCTATCTATAATAGGGATTATAGTCGCTATAATGTTACTTTTCGGGATTATTTCAATAGCAAGTTTTTTTGGAAAAATTGATAACAGTGAAACTATAGCATCATCAGCTCCTACTGGGGATTCTGTAAATTTTCTTTTATTAGGAATGGATATAGGTGATACAGTAAATACTGAAAATAAGAGTATAAAAAGAACAGATACTATAATGCTTATCAATTATAATAAAAAGAGTAAGGCTATTCAGATGATTTCAATACCAAGAGATACGTTAGTTGAGGAAAATAACTCTAAATATAAAATTAATGCGGCTTTCATTAAGGGCGGAGATTCAAAAGTAAAAAGTGTTATAGAAAATTTATTAAGTTTAAACATTAACTATATAGTCAAGATAGACTATAAAGCTTTTAGAGATTTTATCGATTCTATAGGTGGAATTGATATGGATATAGAGCGAGATATGATTTATGATGATGATGGTCAAAATCTTCATATAAATTTCAAAGGAGGTACAACAGTTCATCTTAATGGTCAAAAAGCAGAAGAGTTTTTTAGGTGGAGAAAAAATAATGATGGATCTGGTTTTGCTACAGGAGATTTAGGAAGAATAGAAAATCAACATAAATTTATTCAAAAGGTTGTAAATAAATGTAAGACTCCAACAATAATTTTTAAGATGCCAAAGATTTTAAATTCTATAGCAGAGAATATGGACACTAATTTAACATCGGTTGAGATGTTTAAATATGGAACTAGTTTTTTAACATCTTCAGGAATACAAATGAAAACTTTAGAAGGAACGCCTAAAATGATTAAAGGACAATCTTATTTTGTATTCGAAAAGAGTAAAAATAAAGAACTTTTAAATTCTTTAGAATCTGGGAAAATTGATGCTTCCGAATCAGGAAATTCACAAAGTAGTAATAATTTGTTGAATTTAAAGAAAACTCCGATTTTAGTTTTGAATGGAACTAAAATTAATGGCCTTGCAGGAAGGGTTAAAAACCAATTGCAAGTATTGGGATGGGAAAACATTGATACAGGTAATACAGAAATTACTGATAAAACAGTTGTAAAAACAAATGATAAAAATATAAAAAATGCTTTAAAAAATCAAATATCTGGCATTGATAAGTTTGAAGAGATGGATGATGATTCAAAATATTCATCATATGATGTAGTCATTATAGTAGGAAAAAATTATAAAAAATTAGGAGAATAAAATGAGCACTTTAGAGAGAAAAGTTGAAGAAAAATATGATGGCTCTAAGATAAGGGATTTTTTAAGAGATGAACTTGAGCTTTCAACAAGATTGATAAGAAGAGCTGCTATAGAGGGCAGAATATTAATAAATGAAGAAAAAGTAAGAATGAGACATACTATTCACACAGGGGATACAGTTACTGTTAAGTTAGAAAGAGAAGAAAGTCAGAATATTGAACCAGAAGATATACCAATAACTGCAGTTTATGAAGATGAAGATATAATAGTAGTAAATAAACAGCCAAACATAGTAGTCCATCCAACATTGAGACATCCAACAGGAACATTAGCAAATGGACTTACAAATTATTTTAGGAAGACAGGGCAAAATTGTATTGTAAGGCTTGTGAGTAGATTAGATAGAGATACTTCAGGGCTTATAATAATAGCTAAAAATCAATTTGCTCACATGGCTTTATCAAAGGAAATGCAGAAAAAGAATCTTGAAAAAAAATATTTGGCAATAGTGCATGGACATTTAGATGAAATGGAAGGAACTATAGATGCTCCTATATACAAACCAGAAGTAGAAGGTAGTGTAAAGAGAGTTGTAGATGAAAGAGGACAAAGAAGTATTACTCACTATAAGGTTATAGAACGTTTAGAAAATGGAGATCTTGTTGAATGTAAATTAGAGACAGGAAGAACTCATCAAATACGAGTTCATATGAGTCATATAGGTCATCCTATTTATGGTGATAGTTTATATGGGTATGGAGATGAAGAAAAAGAATTAATAGAAAGACAGGCACTTCATGCTTATGGTCTCGTATTTGCCTCTCCAAGAACTAAGGAAAAACTTTCTTTAAGAGCAGAAATGCCTGAAGATATGAAAGAACTTATGAAAAAGATAAAATAAATAAAAAGATGATTTCTAAATTGTTTAGAAGTCATCTTTTTTTATTTTATTCGTGTTTGTATAATAACGATCTATTGGATTCATTTTTTGTATATTTTATTCAATTTTGCTTTTCTAGCTCTTTTTCTTTTTGAACGTATTATATTAATACGAATTAGAATAAAGGCCAAAACTGCAATGCTAACAATAGTTATAACTCCATTTTTATTGTTTGAGGTTAAATTATCTGTACTATTACTATAGTTTATTCCGCTTACTAAATCAATATTGGTATAATTCTCATTATTTACTTTGACAGTACAATTAGTTATTGACTGGCCACGTGATAAAGATGATTCCTTTGTTATATTTTGTGGCACTTCAAATTTAAAATCTGTAGTTAAATTTATATTATTACCATTTTCTATGCAATAATAAACATCTGTAGCTGCAAGCAATGGAATAGTTGTGTCATTGTTTAAAGTAAAAGTATCTATTTTATCGCCTTCAGAAACAATTTTTTTAAGTGTAAAATTGCTAAAACCATAGTTAAATAAATTTTTTGAATCATCATATGCTTGAGACATTCCTGGACCATCCAATAATGCTACGATAAGAGGATGACCATCTTTTTCCGCTGAAGCAACATTAGTAAAATGAGCAACAGTGGTATATCCCTTTTTGGATGATACAGCGTATTTATAATAATACTGAGAATAATTTGAATCAATTATATGATTACCATTAGGAATGCTGATTTTATTTCCGTCTATATTACTTGGTTTGAACGTATATGAAAGTGTTCTTGTGATTCTGACAAAGTCTGGATTTTTAATACATTCCTTCATAATTAATGCTAAATCATGGGGCGTAGTTACATGTTTTTCATTAGGAAGACCGCTAGGATTTTCGAAATTACTTCCAGTCGCACCAAGAGATTTTGCTTTATCATTCATTAATTTTGCGAAGTTTTGTATAGAACCAGAAACATGTTCGGCAAGAGCTTCAGCACAGTCGTTACCTGAATGCATAAGTAATCCATGTAGAAGTTCTTCTACAGTATATTCTTCACCTTCTCTTAAACCTGCAGAAGTACCATCAGCTTGTGGTGGATTATTACCAATTGTAACTTTGTCATTAAGTTTTGAATTTTCTAAAACAACAAGAGCAGTTAAGACTTTTGTTGTGGATGCAGGAAAGAACTGTTTGTCACCATTTTTTGAATATAAAATTTGTCCAGTAGTTGCATCTAATAGAACAGCTCCATTTGAATTTATGTTATTAGGTGCTGTTGCAGCTTTTGTGTAAGCTGGTATTAACAAAAAAGTAAATATAATGCAACTTAGTATAAATGTTTTGAAATTTTTTCTTGTACTTTTCATTTTTTCTCCTTATCAAATAAACTCTCAATACTATATTTTATCAAATTATATAAGGTTTTTCTACTAATTAGATAAAAAATTGGTTACTAAAATTTAAAATGTTAATAATTATAAATATATATTATTCAAGGAGGAAATTTATGAGAAAGAAACATAAAATAATAGGAGTAACATTTTTACTAATATGTTTTGCAGCATATTGTTTATTTTCTTATATAAATAAAGGAAGCGAAGAACTTATTAAAAATGATGATACAGAATTATATGATGAAATAAAATCAGTTGATACATCAGTTGAAGAGAAAAATAGAAATCAAATTGTTGTTGAGATAAAAGGTGCAATAAGAAATCCTAATGTTTATTGGCTAAATGAAGATAGTATAGTGGAAGATTTAATTAATAAGGCTGGAGGGCTTAATGAGAATGCTGATGTTAATGGTGTGAATAGGGCTGAGCAATTGAAAAATCATCAGCTTGTAATTATACCAGATAAAAATAATAGTGAAAATTTCAATCAAAATGCAAATGTTTTAAGAAATAATAAGGACAATTTAAGCTCGAATTTAATTAATATAAATACTGCTGATGAAAAAGAATTAGATTCTCTTCCAGGTGTTGGACCAGCAAAAGCACAAGATATTATAAGTTATAGAGAGGAAAATGGAGGATTTAAAAGTATTGAAGATATTAAAAATGTAAAGGGTATAGGTGAAAGTTCATTTGAAAAAATGAAGGATAAAATTACAGTGTAAAAGACAAGGTGTTTAAAATTGTACTTAATAATGTTATAATTAAGCAGTGTTAGGATAAAGCTACATAAATATTGTGTAGATGAGGAGGATTATATGTCAAAAAAGGTAATTGCTATGCTTATAGTTGCTATGTTTTCTACATCTTTAGTTGGATGTGGTGGAAGCAGTAAAGAAAGTAATAATGATAGTACAAAAAATGAAGAGATAAATTTAGAAGAAAAAGTGAATACAACTGAAAAATGGGCGAAGGATTTTACCTTAAAGGAATTTACTACAACTAGTGATGAACTAGTTAGTAATATAGAGAAAAAAACAAAAGAATATGGCTTAGAGTATACAGAAGAAGAAATTGTTAGTGATGATGATGGGGAGACTGTAAATAGAAAGAGTGTAGACGTAGAAAATAAAAATGCGGAAAAAAACAGACTTCAAAACATGTATTTTTCAAGAATTATTTATGGTGAAAGTTTAACAGCAGGTCAAATAAAGATGAAATTGTTATTAAACTTTGATGGTAAAAAAGCTATTGAGGATAATAAAGTTGATTTAGGGGCAACCTCTATTGTTAAATATGTTGAAATACTTACAGGAGTAAGTGGTAGAGACTATAGCGAAATTAATGAAAAGGTTCTTGAAATTTTAAAAAGCAGTAAAGGTGAAGGATTTTTTCAAAATACAATTGAAGGATTGACTGAAACAGTTACTGTTACAGATGAGTACATAGTTTATTCAATTGAAACTGACAAATATGAATTTAAAAAAGCTGAACAATAAAGTTCATATAAATTTTTAGGAGGATGAGATTATGTTAAAAAGAATTTTTGCCAACGTATTAGATGAGGTAATTATATTTGCTATATCAGGAATACTTTGTTTATTAGCACAAGTAATAATGAAACCTTTAGGGTTTGAAATAAAACAAGTAGGAGAATTCTTATTAATAATGTATGCTATTGTATATGTATTATATTTCTCAATATTAGAAGGAAGCTCATTTGCAACTACAATAGGTAAAAGATTATTAAAATTAGATAAATAATTTCTGGCTTGAACAAAAGAAAATTCACTTAGGAGTGTTAGAATGAGAAAAGGTAGCGAATTATTAGTTAAAATTGAAAAAACTGAATTCCCATCAGTAGGGGTTGGGCATGCAGAAGATAAAACAATATATGTTAAAAATTCTTATCCTGGTCAAGTAATAAGAGGTAAGGTTAAGAAGAAAAGAGATGAGTATGCTGAATTAAGGCATCTTGAAGTTGTTGAAAGAGCCGATTATGAAATCGATGCTAAATGTCCTCACTTTGGAAGATGTGGAGGTTGTTCTTCTCAAAATTTAACTTATGAAAAGCAATTAGAACTTTTATCAGATGAAGTTAAGGGACTTTTTGATACAGCTGAAATACCAACTGGTAAATATGAAGGTGTAACAGGAAGCCTTAACCAATGGGAATACAGAAATAAAATGGAGTTTACTTTCGGGGATGAAGAAAAAGGCGGAGAGTTAACTTTAGGAATGCACATAAAGAATAAGTCTTTTGGAATTATAAATGTAGATAAGTGTCAGATAGTAGATGAGGATTTTAGAAAGGTTCTTACAATTACAGTAGAATACTTTAGAACTCAGAATTTACCTTACTATAGAGTAATGAAAAGAGAAGGATATTTAAGACATCTTGTAATTAGAAAAGCTAAAAATACTGGAGAGTTAATGGTTAACTTAGTAACTACAACTCAAGTGGACTTTGACTTAACTGAGTATGTAGAACTTCTTAAGAAAGCAGACTTTGATGGAAAACTTATTTCTGTATTACATACTGAAAATGACTCATTCTCAGATGCAGTAATATGTGATAAATTAAATGTTCTATATGGAAGAGATTATATACAAGAAGAATTATTAGGGTTAAAGTTTAAAATATCACCTTTTTCATTTTTTCAAACAAATACTAAAGGAGCAGAAGGGCTTTATAGTATTGTTAGAGAATATATGGGGGACTCTGATAACAAGGTAGTATTTGATCTTTATTGTGGAACTGGGACTATAGGACAGATAGTTGCACCTAAAGCTAAAAAAGTTGTAGGTATAGAACTTATAGAAGAAGCTGTAGAAGCTGCTAAGGAAAATGCTAAATTAAACAAGCTTAACAATTGTGAATTCTTAGCTGGAGATGTTGCTGAAATTATAAAAACGGTTAAAGATAAACCGGATATAATTATTTTGGATCCTCCAAGAAGCGGAGTTCATCCAAAGGCTTTGGACTATGTAATTAAGTTTAAAGCTAAGGAAATAATTTATGTTTCATGTAATCCAAAGACTTTAGTTAATGACCTTAAGACTTTGACTGAGTCAGGATATGAGATAGTTAAGACTAGAGTTAAGGATATGTTCCCTAACACACCTCATGCTGAAACTGTTGTGAAGCTAGTTAAGGCATAGAGCTATTTACAGGAGATTTACAGATATTGAAATGGCTGTTTGCCACTAATTTGCCACCAGACAATTTAGTTTGGGAGACAATAGATAAGTTTGTGTAAACAAGTTTATTATTAAAAAATATTACTGGAAATTTTGATTTCCAGTAATATTTTTTTATTTACTAGAAATACTAATAATAAGTTTTATTATCTTT
>SVCK01000094.1 GCA_015058375.1 Clostridium sp. | reverse complement strand
TTTCTAACCTCAGTATGTCTTGAATGAGGTGCATAAAAATTATCGCTTAACCCTCTTGTAAGTTCAGCTTTTTCATCTACAACATTATGTGAAAATACGCCAAACATTTTTTTATCAAGTAAATATTTAGGTATACCATAATGATAATTAAGTCCAGCCTGAGCAGCCCAGCATATATGGAGTGTTGAGAAAACATTACTATTACTCCATTCCATTATTTCTTTAAGTTCTTGCCAATAAGCAACCTCATCAAAATCCATTCTTTCTACTGGTGCTCCAGTAATTATAAGGCCATCAAATTTTTCATCCTTTATTTCATCAAAATAATTATAAAACTTATGTAAATGTTCTAATGGTGTATTTTGAGATGTATAACTTTTAGTTTGAATTAACTTAATTTCTACCTGTAAAGGTGTATTAGATAAATATCTCAATAATTGATTTTCTGCCTGAATTTTTTTTGGCATCAAATTTAATATAGCTATTTTTAAAGGTCTTATATCTTGTGTATCTGCTCTTCTATTATTCATAACAAAGATATTTTCATCACTTAATACCGAATACGCCGGTAACTCTTGTGGTATTTTAATCGGCATATTGTCACCTCCCTAATTACTATTAAACCATATTTGTAGTTAATTGTTAACTAATCATTTAATATAAACTTTTCTATAACCTCAGCAATTCCATCATTATTGTTATCTGCTGTTATATAATCAGCTACTTGTTTTACTGATTCATCCGCATTTCCCATAGCTACTCCAAGTCCTGCATATTGAATCATATCTAAATCATTTCCTGCATCTCCAACAGCTATTATGTTATCTTTAGAAACATTCAAATATTTTGCTAAAGCTGCAAGACCAGTTGCTTTTCCAGATTCTTTATTAATTTCTTCTAAAAAATATGGTGCACTCCTTACAACCTTATATCTTTCTTCAACTTCATTAGGAAGCTCTTTTATTACTTTATCTATAATTTTTTCATCATCTATAAACATTACTTTTACTATATGTTCATCTTCTGATATTTCATTAAAATCACATACATTTATATCTATACCATTTAAATTTGCTTCTACCTCAGTATATTTGCTAATGTTTGGTGTTATAAGACCTTTAGTAGTAGAAAATGCATGAATATTAACTCCTAAATTCTGACTTATATCATATAAATAATGAAGATCTTTACCTGTCAAACCAATCTCATATAATACTTCTTCTGATTTTACCTTTTGAACTAAGGATCCATTAAAACTCAATACATATTCCTCATCACTTACTAAATTTAATTCTTTCAAATATTTTTTCAAACCATCAACTGGTCTTCCTGATGCTAAAACAACTTTTACTCCTTTTTCCCTTGCCTTTATTAATGCATCCTTTGTTCTTTGTGTTATTACTTTTTCATCATTAAGTAAAGTTCCATCCATATCAAGAGCTATAATCTTATACATAATATGTAAACCATCCTTCCTTTGTATTATCACGCTTTCATTAATTATATCATACACTTTTATAACCTCTATATTTTTTTATTTAAACTTTAAGGTTCTGCTGTAATACTATATTTTTAACAAATTATTTTGTTATAGTTTAGTAACTAAAAACTTTAATAATTCATACCTTATTATTAACTAGAAATTTGTCGAGGTATGAGCTATGATTGAATCTCTGTTACTTGTTTCTTCCGTATGCATAGATGCTTTTGTAGCTAGTATTGCTTATGGTACAAACAAAATAAAAATTCCTTTTTACTCTTCAATTATAATAAGTATTATTGGCTCAATATTCCTCGGTATTTCCTTATTTCTTGGAAACTTTATAAAAGACTTTTTACCTGGAAATCTTCCTATTTTATTAAGCTTTTGTATACTAATGATAATAGGGATATATCGATTCTTTGAGGGACTCTTTAAAAACTATATTGCAAAGAAAAATAAATTTAATAAACCTCTTACCTTTAAAATTTTTGATTTAAATTTTGTATTGCAAGTATATGCTGATGAAACAAAAGCAGATTTTGATAATTCAAAAGTATTAACTATAAAAGAATCTCTATACTTAGCATCTGCCTTATCGTTTGATAGTATTGCTGTAGGATTTGGTGATAGTTTAGGAAACAATGAATACATTTATTCAATAATATTTTGTTTTATTATTGGAGTTATTGCTGTTTCATTAGGCCAAATTATAGGTAAGAAATTAATAGAAAAATCAAATTTAAATCTTTCCTGGTTATCAGGAATAATACTTATGATATTAGCCATAAAAAGGATCTTTTAATATTTCTCATTACACTTTACCTTTTCAATCCTTTGAAAACTTGAATTTAAAGATTTTTTTATTAACTAAAAATAGGATGTTGAATATCAACATCCTATTTTCTTACTTTATTGAGTGTCCATCATGATTTTCAAAATAACTAGGTTGTTTAGGATTTCCAACATTATTTTGATTATTATGAAGCTTTTGTCGTCTTTCTCCTTTTTGCATTCCGTTACCTAAATTATCTTTATTTTTCATCTATATCACTCCTCAATAAGTATTATGTCTTAAAAAGCAATATTTATAATGTTTATATATTTTTAAACTTCAAAATGCTCAATTTCTATTTCATAATTTCCACATTCAGCACAGATAATTACACTTACTATATAACTGTCATCAGCCTTACCTTCTCTCTCCATCCTCGTAAAACTATAACCTTCTTCTTCAACTTTAAAACTATTCCATACAATATCTCTATTCTTAGTATATAAATAAAAATGATATTCATAAAACGGATAGGCTTTAAGCTTATTTTTTTGTTTTGAATCACACTTAGTACATGGTGAACTATAATAAGCTTTTTCAAAGTCTAAATCTCTTTCTTCAAGAATATCTAATATTTCCTTCTCACTTATATTGTTTATAGGATTTTCTTCATCATTTAGAAATCCTCCAAAATGTTCTTCATCTAATAAATACTCTTTATCACCAATATAAACTTTCATAGTATGTAATCATCCTTTCTCGTTTGTCCTTCTATTATACTATAATTAATATTTTTTGAGAACAAATAGGAAGAATTTTTAGAAAAATGTTTAACTTTACTCTATATTTATATTAAAATCACTATCTGGAAATCTCATATAATAACCTTGTGGATAAGAACATACAGGGCATACTTTAGGTGCTTCTTTACCCTCATATATATATCCACAATTAGTGCATATCCATTGAACTTCTATATTATCTTTAAAAAGCATTCCTGCTTCTAAGAAAGAAGCATACTTTTTAAATCTTTCACTATGAATCTTTTCAATAGATGCTATTTTTTCAAACTTCGAAGCTATTGGTAAAAATCCTTCTTCCTTTGCTATATTTGAAAATTCTTTGTAAACAACACTATATTCTTCAAATTCATTATGTGCAGAATCTTTCAAAAGCTGTAATGTAGTGTCATAATTTCCAATGGGATAACTTCCATTAATCTCTAGATTTTCTCCATTTAATTCTTTTAATTCTCCATAGAATACTTTTCCATGTTCTTTTTCTTGATCTGCTGTATATTTAAATAGTTGTTCTATTACATAAAGCCCCTCTTTCTTAGCTATTTCTGCTGCATACTCATATCTATTTCTCGCTTGACTTTCACCAGCAAAAGAACTTAATAAATTTTGTTTAGTTTTACTATCTTTTAGTTCCATACTTCACCTCTTAATAAAAATTTCTTATTTTATTTTCTCCACTTTTTACGTTTTTAATTCCTAAAAATAAAAGGAAGTATCTATTTTGATACTTCCTTAAAGCACTACTTAATAATTAGATTTATATGGTTCATCAGAGTATATCTCAGGATATACTTGAACATATGTATCTATTTCTTCTCCATTTTCATCTTTTTCTTTAGAAGCTTGTTTCACCGAAACTAATACAGTTCCATCTTCATTAAGCTTTACATAAAAGTCGCAACCTTTTACACCCTTAGCCTTTGCTTTATCATTTACACTTGCACATTCAGCTAATGTTTTTTCGCTTCCATCACTCTTTAAAACTTTTATGTCACTTGCTTTTTTCCATGAATCTCCAGAAATTTCTACTCCTTGCTTCTTTAGTATTATTGCTTCATTACTTATATTAATAGCTACAAATATATCTTTTTTCACATTAGATACCTCTACAGCATTTTTTACCTTTGGAATTACTACTAATACTATTAGTGATAATAATGCAAGAACTATCACAACTTCAACTAAAGTAAACCCTCTTTTTTTATCTTTAAACATCTACTATTCTCCCTTTTTCTAATAACATTTTAGATACCAATTTATTAAAAACTCTCCCACAAAAATTGCCATATAGGAGCCTAATGCAATATATGGAGTAAATGCTATCTCATATTTTTTACTCTTATTTCTTAAAGTCATTAGAAATATTCCACAACTTCCTCCTATAATAAAAGATAATATTATTGCAAGTAACGTATATCTTCCCCCTAAAAATAATCCGCATATAACAGCTGCCTCTATATCTCCTTCTCCCATTGATTTTGTCACTTTAACAATGCAAAAAAATATACCAAAAGCTAATACAGCTCCTAAAATATATTTTTGTAACTGCTCTTTTAAGATAAACCATTCATACAAATCTAGTATTAATGCAAGAATCATTGAAAATGCAGATACTTTTAAATATACATATTTAGTTTTTATATCAATTACAGCAATAACAAACATTATAGAAACAAATATACAATATTTAATTGTATAGTAACTTAATCCATATACATAATATACTGCTAAATATAAAACAGCATTTATAAAATCAATAATAACATGTTTACGTATTGTAGATTTTTCATCAGACATATTATCTATAACTAAATTCAAAAAATATCCTATAAATAATCCTATAATAAATATATATGCTTTGATTATACGCACTTCCTTTTTATAACTTTTATGTAGTTATTTTAAAACATTTCATCATGCAATTCAATGTATTTATTTAATAATTTATCTTTTAATCTACTGAAAAATTTAAATTCTATTTTTTTATATTAACTCCTAATTTAAAAAGCAAAAAATAAGGGTTCATATCAAAAGTTTGACACTATTTTGAAATATCTACTTTTGATATGTTCCCTTAAATTATTTTTAATTCCAGAATAAACTTTCTGTTGGATATTGAGCATCACATGTTACATCTATTGCAAGCTTACCAAAAATCTTTTCATCACTGCTTGATAATATAGTTGTTGAATGTGCCTGACATCCATTTAATAATTTAATTTTATCTAAAGCTGCCTGAGCTTGTGGATTAGTAGCTGCACATATACTTAACGCTAATAAAACTTCTTCTAATCCTAAAGGTACTTGTCTTGATTCTAAAGTTTCTTCTTTTAGTTTAATGATAGGTTCTAATATAACTGGTGACATTAAATAAATTTCATCTGAAATATTAGCTAACTTTTTAATTGAATTAATAATAGCTGCTGCTGAAGCATTCATAAGGTTTGAATTTTTGCCTGTAACAACTTCTCCACTTGGAAGTTCT
>SVCK01000093.1 GCA_015058375.1 Clostridium sp. | reverse complement strand
TTATGGATTTCTTTGATACAGCAGGAACACTTGTTGCAGTTGGTTCTAAAGCAGGGCTTATTAAGGAAGATGGAAATGTAGAAAATGGTTCAAAAGCATTGCTTGCAGATTCTACAGCAACATGTATTGGAGCAGTTTTTGGAACAACTAATACAACATCTTATGTAGAATCTTTATCAGGAATTGCTGTAGGAGCAAAGACTGGATTTTCAAGTGTAGTAGTTGGAATTATGTTTTTAGTTTCACTATTCTTTTCACCTCTTCTAGGTGTTATAACTAATGAAGTTACAGCTCCAGCTTTAATAATAGTTGGTTCATTAATGTGTAGTAATTTAAGAGAAATTGAATGGAGTAAATCAGAAATTGCAATTCCAGCGTTTTTAACAGTTATTTTAATGCCTCTTACTTATAGCATTGGGGAAGGAATTGCTTGTGGTTTCCTAAGTTATGTAATCTTAAATGTGTTTAAAGGCAATTATAAAAAGATACATCCAGTAATGTACGGATTAGCAATATTGTTTATGATATATTTTATGGTATAGAAAATAATGGCTTGTTATGTTGGCTTCAGTCAATGTAGCAAGCTTTATTTGTGTTATAATATAAATTAGAGGTGATATTTTTGGAAACAAGCGAAGATTTAATGAAAGCATTGACATGGCTTTGTGAAGATAAAAATAAAATAATGGACTATGGATGTGGAGATGGTTTTTTATTAATAGATGCATTAAAGAAAAATGAAAATGCAAGAGGTTTTGGAATAGATATTTCAGAAAAAGTTATAGAAAATGCTGAAAAAAATGCATTGGAAAACGATGTAAAGGACAGAGCAAATTTTAGATGTGGCGGAGTTGAAGTGCTAAAAACTATTAAAGATAATAGATATGAGGCTGTAATTCTTTCTAATATATTAGATTCTATGACACCAATGGATTGCTATATATTATTAGATCATATTAAGAAGATAGTTAAAAAGGATGGAAAGATTCTTATAAAAGTAGCTCCTTACAAAGACAAGGAAGAATTAATAAATAGTGGAGCTATAATGCTTAATGATGAACTTTTTGAAAAAGAACAAGATGTATTTATAAGAAATTTAACTACAGAAAAGTGGCTTTCTATTTTACAAGATTATTTTGAATTAAACGAAAGTAATGATGGATTATTTTTAATGATAAATAATAAATAATTTTTATATAGCTGTAGTGCTATAGAAAAAATTTTGCATAAAGGGGGCTAAAAAAGTATGAAATTAGATAAAAGTAATTTTATATTATATGCAGTAACTGATAGAAGATGGTTAAATGGAAGAGAACTAAAAGATGATGTAAGGAAAAGTCTAGAAGGAGGAGTGACTTTTCTTCAGTTAAGGGAAAAATCTTTAGATGAAAAAGCTTTTTTGGAAGAAGCAAAGCAATTGAAGAAACTTTGTGCGGAATATAAAGTACCTTTTGTTATTAATGATAATGTTGATATTGCTTATAAAATTGATGCAGATGGTGTACATATTGGACAAGATGATATGCAAGTAAAAGATGTTCGTATGAAGCTTGGCAAAGATAAGATAATTGGAGTATCAGCTCATACAGTAGAGGAAGCTGTTTTGGCTGAAAAGGAAGGTGCAGACTATCTTGGGGTTGGAGCAGTATTTCAAACTAAATCTAAGAAAAATGTTAAAGCTATGCCGTATGATACATTAAAAGCAATTTGTGAAGCTGTATCTATTCCTGTTGTTGCTATTGGTGGGATTGAACGTGAAAATGTTGAAATGCTTTCAGGTAGTGGAGTATGTGGTATAGCTGTAATTAGTGCTATTTATGCAGAAAAAGATATTATAGAGGCAACAAAGAAATTAAAAGATGCTTCTAAAGATATGTTAAACAAAAATTATAGAAGCTTAAGGTGATTTTATAGAAATTAAGGTGGTTATTTAATGTTATATATTAATTTAAGAAAAAGTCTTAAGCTCCTATAAATTATAACCCTTAAAAAGGTTATTGATTTTGTGTGTTTAGGTTCTTAAATGTTATACATAGTTTATAAATAGAAATTCCTAAGCACTTTTGTAAGTATTGACAAAAAACATATTTTTATACTTATTAAAAAGACTTTTTTAAGAAAATTTAAAAAGGTCTTTTTTTTGATATAATGTTGAAGAAAGGCGGTGTTTTTTTGCAAGCTTATTATATTAATATAAAGGACATATGTTATGAAAAAGAAGTGGAATTTCTCTTAAGTCTTGTTAGTGAAAAGAAGAGAAAAAGAGCTTTAAGATTTAAACGTAAAGAAGATAGAATAAGAACTTTAATTGGAGATATATTAGTTAGAAATGTTTTTTGTCAAAAGTTTAATTGTAAAAATGAAGATGTTGAGTATGAGTATAATGAATATAAAAAACCTTACATAAAAGGAAAGGAAAACTTTTTCTTTAATATTTCTCATTCTGGAGACTTTGTATGTGCAGCTTTTGATGATGAGGAAATTGGAATTGATGTTGAAAAAATTGATAAGATGCATTATGAAGATATAGCTGAAAGATTTTTTGCTAAGGAAGAATATGAATGGCTTATTAAGCAGGATGTAAGTTATAGAATTAATTGCTTTTATAAGTTATGGACTCTAAAGGAAAGTTATGTAAAGCTTAAAGGAAGAGGGCTTGGTATACCTTTTGATAGTTTTTCTTTTAATGTAGATTATAAAAATAATATTTATGAGTTGAATAAACCTAAGGAAGAAATTTATTTAAGTAGTTATAATCTTGATGATTCTTATGAGTTATCTTTATGCAGTCTTAAGAAGGAAAGTAAAATTGAACAAATAACATATGAGCAATTAGTTGAATCTATTAAAAAGTTCATATAATTTATGAGAATAGAATAAATTATAAAAAGTGTTTCATTAACTCTTTATAATGTATATATTACATTAAGGGGGGAGACAAGATGAATGCATTAGCTGGTTTTTGTGATTATATTTCTGAATTGAATGTAGTATCTATTATGATTAGACTTTTAATGGCATTGATATGTGGAGGGCTTATAGGTATTGAAAGAGGAATAAAAGGACGAGCAGCAGGCTGTAGGACACATATGCTTGTTTGTATAGGGGCAGCTTCTGCAATCATGACTAATATTTATTCTATGAATAAATTTAATATAGGAGATCCAACAAGAATAGGAGCTCAAGTTGTGAGTGGCATTGGTTTTTTGGGAGCTGGTACAATTTTAGTTACAAGTAAAAATCAAATAAAGGGTTTAACAACAGCCGCAGGATTATGGGCTTCAGCTTGTATGGGACTTGCAATAGGAATGGGGTTTTATGAACTTGCTATTATAGGTAATATATTTATTTTTGGTGTTGTAGCGATAGTTAATAAATTTGATAGAAAAGTTTATGGTGCTTCAAGAGTGATAAATATTTACATTGAATTTGAAAGCCCTGAAGTTATTAGAGGGGTTATAGCTTACTTTAGAGGAAAGGAATATAAGATTTTAAATATACAGATAGTCAAGGATAAATCTATTTATAAAAATAAGACTGGAGCTATTGTTGGAATTAAAACTAAGGAAAAGATAGAACATGGTGATGTAATTACTGAACTATGGGAAGTTGAAGGAATTGAATATATAGAAGAAATATAATTTTAAAGCGTTTTTTAAATGGCTGTATTATGAATAAAAGTGACAAACTTTTAGCAATTACTTTTTTCATAATACAGCCATTAATATTAATTATGCCAAATATAAGCATGAAATAAAAAACATGTCTTTTAAGATAGAAAATACTACACTTTAAGAATATCTATTGAGTTATAAAAAAACAATTTTTAAAATAATAGTGGTAATATGAAAAAAATAGGAGGTATTGTTTGATGAAGAGGAAACATATTTCATTAATTTTAGCTTGTAGTATGGCTCTTAATTTTATGCCACAAGTTAGTACATTAGCTAATGCAACAACAGATAAAACGGTAGTATTTTCAAATGATTTTGAAAGTTCAAATCTTCCTGATGAAATTGGAGGTATATTAACTTCTAAAGATGTCTCAATAGAAAAGGCAGGAGGAAGTAAAGCTTTAAAGATTTCATCAAAGTTTGATGGAACAGATGACTGGGATAATAATAAGCACGAAATCGCTTTTAATACTGAAAGTACTGATTTACCAGAAGGAACAAAAATTGAATATGATATTTTAATTCCATCTAGTAATAAGTTTACAGGTATTATGAAAAGTGCTGGTGGATTCTCAATTTACGATGGAAGTGAATGGGGATGGGCAAGCCTAGATTGTGGAGACATAAAGTATTCTGATTTTGAAGACTTAGGAAATGGCTATTCTAAAGTACATGTAGCTACACCTTTAAATGAAGAAGTAAAGGGAGTTCGTAAATTAGATATTCAAATTGATTCATATCTTTGTACATATGAAGGTTATATGTATTTAGATAATATTCAAATTGTAAAACCAAAATCACAAGCTTCTACTGCTACTAATGATAAGACAATTTTCTTTAGTGATTTTGAAGCTAATCAAAAGCCAAGTAGAGTAGATGGTGTGCTTACTTCTAAGAGCATTGGTATTAAAAAAGTAAACGATAGTAATGCATTAAAAGTCAATGTTAAGTTTGATGGAACAGATGACTGGGATAATAATAAGCATGAAATGATTTTTGATGTAAAGAGTGATGATGCTGTAACTACAGCTGCAAAACTTGAATTTGACCTTTTGATTCCTACAGCAAATAAAGGATTTGATGGATTATTTAAAGTTGCTGGTGGATTCTCAACATTTGATGGAGATAACTGGGGTTGGGTTAATAACAGTGGAACAGAAATGAAGTCAAGTGACTTTAAAGACTTAGGAAATGGTTATTCAATTAAGCATGTTGTTTTAAATCCATCAGATACAATTGAAGGATTACAAAATATTAATATTCAACTAGAATCATACATGTGTGATTATAAAGGTGAAGCTTATATAGATAATTTAAGATTCCATGAAACTAAAGCTGGTGAAGAGGTTGAAGCACCAACAACAGGTCTTATGTGGGATTTCAATGATGCAGCTAAGGGGCTAGATGGATGGAAGTATGATAGCGTTTATGCTTATGATGGTCCTCATGATGTGTCTTATGATAAAGATTTTACTGGAAGTGGATCATTAAAGCTTGATGTTAAATATAATCCAACTGATAGCTGGTCAGAAGTTAAAATTGATAAATGGATAAATGAAGGTGTTAATCTTGGAGAATATAACACTATTAAATTTAATCTTTATTATAATCCAGCTAACATGACAAAGGGAACGTTTAAATCTCAATTCTGGGCAAACTCAGATGTTAATAAGAGTGCAGATATTGATCTTACTAAAGCAGAATATTTAGGTAATGGTATAAGCAAAGTTCCAGTAAGTATTACTTATACTACTAAAGATATTAAAACTAACATTTTGATTCTTTCTGTAGTTGGTTCTAACACAGATTATGAAGGTGCACTATATATTGATGATATTAATTTAACTAAGAAGGAAGTTAAAGATCCATATGTTAAAGTTAGTGCAACTCCAACTAAGAATCCAACAAAAGTTGATATAAGCAGTTTAGATATTGAAAATTCAGTACAACTTGCTGATTCAGAATCAACTAAGGAAACTGCAAGTTTATTTGCTTACTTAAAGGCATTAGGAAAAACTAAGTATGCATTATTTGGACATCAAAATCCTTCAACTTATAAAGCAGGTCCTAAAGATTCAGGAAATGATTCAGATGTTGAAGATTTAACTGGAACATTACCAGGTGTATGTGGTATAGATGCATTATGCTTCACAGGATCAGAACTTCAAGCAAAACCAGGAACTGACTTAGTTACTGCAACAGCTGATGTTTGTAAAGCAGAAGCTAAGAAAGGTTCTATAATAACACTTTCAGCTCATATGCCAAATTTCGCTTTAGTAGCTGAAAAACCTAAGAAGAACGGACAATATGATTATTCAGGATATACAGTAAATGATTTATCAGGTAATACTGCTCAAAGAATATTACCAGGTGGAGATTTAAATGAAGTATATAATGGATATCTTGATATGATAGCAGATTATGGTAAGCAAATGGAGCAAGCAGGTATTCCAGTATTATTTAGACCATTCCATGAATGTACAGGAAATTGGTTCTGGTGGGGAACTGCTGCATGTGATGATGACACATACAAGAGTCTATTTGATTACACTGTTGAATATTTAAGAGATACTAAGGGAGTTCATAACTTCTTATATGTATATTCTACAGCAGGTGGATTTAACAGCAAAGATGAATTAATGTCTAGATACCCTGGAGATGCATTTACTGATGTTATAGCTTTTGACCAATATCACAATAATCCAAAGGGAGGGCCAGATGAAGACCAATGGTTCCAAAACCTTAAAGATTGTGTAAAAATGTGTGATGAAGCAGCTGCAGAACATGGTAAGATATCAACACTTTCAGAAACAGGTATTGCTACAACTAAAGGTAAACTTTATGAACAAGATGGAGCAACAGCAGTTTCAGGAAACCGTGATAAAGACTGGTATCAACATGTAGCTGAAATAGTAAGTGAATCTGATATGCCATATTTCTTAGTATGGGCAAACTTTGCTAAGGATAATTTCTATGTTCCTTACATGGTAGATGGTGAAAGAGGACATGAAATGGTTGATAACTTCATCAATTATTATAATGAAGAAAATTCAGTATTTGCTAATGGTGTTGGAGATTACAGATCATTTGATGTTAATGTAGAAGGTGCATTAGATTATGGATATATTGAAAGTCCAGCATCAGGAAGCAGAATATTAGAACCAACTACAATTAAGGCAAAGGTAAGTTCTAAGTCAAGTGATGTTAAGTATGTTGTTAAAGTAAAAGATGAAGTTATAGATACTTTAAATGCTAAATTAAATGAAGTAAGCGGTCTTTATGAAGCTGAAATAAGTCAAGATTTATTAGATAAGATAGGTGGAAAGGTTGGTAAGATTGAACTTACTATAGATGATAAGGCAGTAGCTAGTGGTAAGTATATCTTCAATATTCCAGAACCTGTAGAAAAGAATGAATTAGTAGATGATTTTGAAAGCTATGGAGATGAAAATGAACTTCTTCAAGGTGTTTGGAAGACTAATGCAGGAACTGGATGTACAATAACTCCAGAACTTGGAAAATTCGGCAAGAATCATTATTTGAAGTTTAAGTATAACATTAATACAAGTGTTTTAGATGAAGGCTATGCTGGAATTATAAAGGCTAAGAAGTGTGACTGGTCAGCATATGATGCAGTAGAAATTAGTATTAATCCAGATGGATATGGTCAAAAGTTAGTTATTCAAATAACTAGTAATGGTGAAGACTTTGAAGTTCATTTACCAGAATTTGCGGCAACTACAGAAGCTAAGACATTAAGAATTCCATTTAGTCAATTTAAGGGTAAACAAAATGGAAAATTTGACCCATCTAATATTACAAGTTTTGGATTATGGTGTAATACTATAGTTCCAGAAGGACATGAAGGTGTTTGGACAGTAGATTCAGAATTTGAATTTGATAATTTCCATGCATGCAATATGTCAGATGCTAAGCCAGAAGAAGATGCTGTAAAAGAAGCTACATTAGCAGTAGAAAAAGCAGAAAATTCTAAGGCATCTTCAGATATTGAAGTAGCTGAAAAATTAGTTAAAGCATTAAATGAAAGCGCAGAAAAAACTGCTCTTCAAGCTAGAATTACTAAGTTAAAAGCAAGTTTAAATCCATCAACTCAAGATACAGTTGTTATTGAAGATATGAACCTTAAGTTAGCAATTCTTAATGAATTGAAGAAGCCAGTTACAGCAGAAATTACTAAGGCTGATATGCTTAAACTTAAGAATTTTGATGTTAAGAATAAGAACATTAAATCATTATCAGGATTAGAATATGCTAAGAACTTAAGAATGTTAGATTTAACAGGAAATAATGTGTCAGATATTTCTAATATTAAAGGATTAAAGGGATTGAAGTATTTAACACTATTTGGTAATGATATATCAGATGAAAGTGCAGAAGATTTAGCTTCAATGACACAATTATTATCATTAAACTTAGATCATACAAAGATAAGTAATATTGATTTTGTTAAAGGTATGGCTAATTTAAGAAATCTTTATGTATCTTATACAGATGTTGCTGATTTAACACCAGTTATTGGATTAACTCACTTGAAAATATTATACTTTAACTATACAAAGGTTACTAGCTTAAAGTTCTTATATGATTGTAGAAGTATTAATGTAATTGGATATACAGGATGTGATTGTCAACCTGATTCAGGAATGTTCTGGCAATTAAAGAATATACAAGTAAAGTAAGACAAGTATTATAGTTAATAATAAAAAAATACCACTTTGGAAATTTCCAAAGTGGTGTTTTTTTTTCTACCATTTTAGCCAATCATATTTTTTAACACTATATAGCGGAATTAATGGTATTAGTATAGGTGTAGTAGACTTGTACCTTTTGTATTGTAAGTTGTTGCCATATGATTTGTCTTGTCTTATTTCTAGTCTTCTAGCACCTCCAAGCATTACATATAGAATTCCTACATATCCTAATATAGCAAATATCCATTGAGGAATGCTTTCTAATGTATTAAATCCTACAACAAAAACTCCTGTCCATAAAATAACTTCCCCTAGATAATTAGGGCATCTTACAAATTTGTATAGACCTGTATAACAAAACATATTAGGATTTTTCTTTTTATCTAATGTTTTTTGAAGGTCAGCAGCAGTTTCTAAAATTACACCAAGCATCATTATAATTAGTCCAACTAAAGAAATTGTATTGACCTCAGTTTTGTTAAATAATCCAAAGAATACAGGGCATACTTGAAATAAGTAAAGAAGTACGCATGCAATCCATATAGCAACCTTTGAAGTAAAGGATACTGTATTTTCATCAGTAATAATATCTTTTAAAGCTTTTCTATAGTTTCTATTTTTAATTTCTCTGATTAAAAGATATAATCCAAGTCTGATTCCATAGAAGATAAGTGTAATACATTCAAGCATAGTTATGACTGATAATTGCTTGTTGAAATATAATAACATGAATATTCCAGCTCCTGCGATTGAAAAACCATATCCAATAGATATGAAATATACATACTTGTAAAAACCACAACAACATATTAGTGTGATAACAAGTAGTAAAAATAAAAGTTCTTTTGATAATATCATTTTATAATTCCTCCTTTTGTAATTAATACAATATGATTACAATTAATATGATACTATAAAAGTACTTATCTTTAAACAAAATTAGCAGAAAAAGAGAAAAATAATGCTATATTTTTGAATAAAGTGATATGAAAAAATATTGAATTTATGATAAATATAGTTTATTGTAAATGGATTTTAATTTATTAATTAAGCATTTTTATGATAAAATAGTACTAAAATAAGAGCAAATTTAGAGGAGAAAAATATGAAAGAATATAATAAATTAGTTAGAGATAAAATACCTGAAATAATAGAAAAAGATAATAAGCAATGTATTTATGAAATTGCTGAAAAAGAGGAACATTTTGCATTATTAGAGACAAAATTAAATGAAGAAGTTAATGAGTTTTTAGAAGATAAAAACATTGAAGAACTTGCAGATATTATGGAAGTATTATTTGGACTTGCTGATAATTTAGGATATAGTGAAGAAGATTTACTTAAGGTAAGAGAAAACAAGAAAGAAGAACGTGGTGGATTTAAAAAGGGAATAGTTTTAAAAGGAGTCAAATAGATGCTTGTTTTAACATCTAATAAAAAAGAAAATGAATATAGAAACTGTAAATGAAGAATTAAGTATAACAAATAAAGAAGTTGATAATGGCTTTGAAATTAATGCAGTAACTGGAGATAAGGATTATTTATATAACAAATTGAAAACAAGCATTAAAAAGGCAAAGAAGATAGACATAATAGTTTCTTTTTTGATGGAATCAGGGGTTAAGCTTATTTTAGAAGATTTAAAGGATGCTATTAAGAGAGAAGTGCCTATAAGAATATTGACAGGTAATTATTTGCAAATTACTCAGCCATCATCTCTTTACTTGATAAAATCTGAGCTTAAAGATAAAGTAGATTTAAGATTTTATAATGTACATAATAAATCATTCCATCCAAAGTCATATATTTTTGAAAATGAGCAAGATAGTGAATTATATGTAGGTTCATCAAATATTTCACGAGGAGCTTTAACATCTTCAATAGAATGGAATTATAGAATTTTTAAGAGTAATAATCAAGAAGACTTTAACGCTTTTTATAATACGTTTGAAGATTTATTTTATAATCATTCGCAAATTATTGATGATGATGTTTTAAAAAGCTATTCTGAAAACTGGAAAAGACCTCACTTATATAAAGATTTAGAGAAAAATAAAAAGGAAGAAAAGATTGTACAAATATTTGAACCAAGAGGAGCTCAAATAGAAGCATTATATGCTTTAAATAATACTAGAAAAGAAGGCTATGACAAAGGGGTTGTGGTAGCAGCTACAGGTATAGGAAAGACCTATTTGGCAGCATTTGATTCTGAGAAAGCTGAAAAAATTCTATTTGTAGCTCATAGAGAAGAAATATTAAAGCAAGCAGCTCAAAGCTTTAAAAATGTAAGAAAAATAGATGATGTAGGTTTTTTCTATGGTTCTTATAAAGATACAGATAAGAATATTACTTTTGCTTTAGTTCAAACATTAGGTAAAGAAATTTATTTAAATGATCAATATTTTAAAAAGGATAATTTTGACTATATTATAATAGATGAATTTCATCATGCAGTATCTAAGAATTATCAAAATATAATTAATTATTTTAAACCAAAGTTTTTATTAGGGTTAACAGCAACACCTGAAAGACTGGATTCAAAAGATGTATTTGCTTTGTGTGATTATAATCTTGTTTATGAAATAAGACTTAAGGATGCTATTAACAAGGGATATCTTGTACCTTTTAGATATTATGGAATTTATGATGAAACGGTTAATTACAATGAGCTTGAATATAAAAATGGTAAGTATGTAGAAAAAGATTTGGAAGAAGCTTTGATGCTTAATAAGAGATGTAATCTTATTTTGAAAAATTATAAGAAATATAAATCATCTAAGGCTTTAGGATTTTGTACGAGCAGAAAACATGCCGAGTATATGGCAAAATATTTTAGTGAAAATAATGTTCCAAGTGCAGCTGTTTATAGTAATGCAGATGGACAATATTCTAAAGATAGAAGTGAAGCTATTCAAGATTTAAGAACAGGTAAAATTAAAGTTATATTTTCAGTTGATATGTTTAATGAAGGATTAGATATACCACAAATAGATATGGTAATGTTTTTAAGACCAACGGAGTCGCCAAGTATATTTTTGCAACAGCTTGGTAGAGGATTAAGAAAGTGTAGGGGCAAAGAATATTTAAATGTGTTGGACTTTATAGGAAATTATAAAAAGGCAGATTTAATTCCATTTCTTTTAAAAGGTACTGGAACTAAGGATAGAGTGGAAAAATCTGAGAGAGAAGAGGAATATCCAGAAGATTGCTTAGTGGATTTTGATTTTAGATTAGTTGATTTATTTGATGAAATGTCTAAAAAGGTAACTAAACTAAAGGATAAGATATGGGAAGAATTTTTAAGAGTTGAAGCGGAATTAGGACATAGACCATCAAGAGTGGAGTTTTTTAACAATATAGATGAAGGAATCTATCAGGCAATGAAAGCTAAAAGTAATTTAAATGTATTTAAGGACTATCTAGGTTTTTTGAGTGAAAGGAATAGACTTAGTGAAAAAGAAGAAGTACTTCTTCAAGGAAGAGGCTATGATTTTATTAAGATGATAGAAAATACAAGCATGAGTAAAAGTTATAAGATACCTGTGATTTTAGGATTTTATAATAATGGAAAAATGAAAATGGAACTTAATGAAGATGATATTTTTAATAGTTTTTATGAGTTTTATAATAATGGAACAAATAAGGTTGATATGCTTAAGGATAAGTCAACATCGACATTTGAATCTTGGGGGAAAAAGCAGTATGTATCTCTTGCTATTAAAAATCCAGTGAAATTTTTGATTAAGAGCCATGGAGATTTCTTTGAAAAGGGAGATAAAGTGGTCATTAAACTTTGTGAAGATTTAAGAAGTGTAATTGAAAATGAGGAATTTGTTAAACAGGTTTTTGATGCTGTGGAGTATAGAAAAGGAAAATATTATAGAGAAAGAAAGTTTTAATTTTAGAGTATAAATGCTAAATTAAAAATGTAAGAAAATGATTAGAGGTAATTATGATTCTATAATTGCTAATGCTATTTTAGATAGAATTTGTCATCACGCACATGTAGTTTCAATTACTGGAAACTCTTATAGGTTAAAAGATCATTTGAATTTTGAAGAGAACTAAAAACTACATTTTTAAATGATCAAAAACTTGCATTTTTAAGGTTCTTCCGTATTTATCCGTTTAAGCGCAGCATTAATTTTGCTGCAAGTAGTTTTTTGCTGCACCTTCCATACATAGTCCTTTTTATCATTTTTAATTTGCTATTAGTCCCTTCTACAAATCCGTTACTTAGATT
>SVCK01000092.1 GCA_015058375.1 Clostridium sp. | reverse complement strand
CTCTTTCTTCTTTAGATAATAAGTTAATGGCTTCCTTGTACATTTTTTTCTTTTCAATATATAAAATTGAAGATTCAATTTCATCATTACTCTTTAGATTTAAGTCTTCTAAAGAACCAGTACTTGTTAAAGACGCATCACTATTTATAGCTTTATGCTTTATATAACCTCTAAGTAAATAATTAATATTGTTTCTAATTGCCATAGTAGCATATCCTATAAATCTATGCATTTTAGGATTATACTTATCAATACATTTTAATAATGTTAGATAGCATTCCTGTTCAATATCTTCTCTTGTGTAGTTTGAAATAAAAGTAGTTTTGCTTATCTTTTTTATTAATGGGGTAAATTCATCTATTAGTTTTTCCTTTGAAATACTGTTTCCTTCTTTAGTAGAAAGTATTAAATGTTCTATATATGCATAATCCATGAAATCACCTCCATTTGCATTTTACATCAAATGACAATTAGAAGGCAAAACACAAAAAATGTACATATAATTGACATGTTTACATAATTGTATACTTTTATGTTTGTAAGTTTTTTTAGTTTTTATAAAATGTAAAGAAAAATATACATTTTGTATCTTTGTCTTTTATTTCAAATATTTATTAAGAATTTATTACTTTTTTTAATTAGTAAAAGTGATATACTTAATATATATCAAGAGTAAAGGGGATAAACAAATGGATAGAGTATGTAAATTTTTAAAAGAAGCACAAACTTATTACTTAGCAACTGTTGAAGGTGATCAACCAAGAGTAAGACCTTTTGGTACAGCACATATCTTTGAAAACAAATTATATATTCAAACAGCTAAAGTAAAAAATGTATCAAAACAATTAAAAGAAAATCCTAAAGCTGAAATTTGTGCATTTAAAGATGGGCAATGGCTTAGAGTATCTGGAACATTAGTTGAAGATGATAGAGTAGAAGCAAGACAATCTATGCTTGATGCTTACCCTTCACTACAAGGTATGTATAAAGCAGATGATGGAAATACAGAAGTATTGTATTTTAAAGATGCTACAGCAACTTTTAGTTCATTTACAAAAGCTCCAGAAGTAATTAAATTTTAAATGATTTAAAAAGTTAAAGAGAAGGGGGGGTATCAAAATAAGTTTTGTTATCGCCCTTTTTTCATGCAAGAGAGTCAGAAGATAAATAAGATTAGATTTAATCAATCATATACAGCCACTTTAATTATGTAAATACATATCTAAATATAAAATTCCTATATAAAAAGTAAACTCAATAATAAACAATCCTATTAATGTTAATTTTACACAAAAACAATTAAATCAAATTCAAAAAAGTCACCAAAAACATTGATTATTATTTTCAATAATAAAGTTAAAACAAATAAATCTATTGATAATCGTCGTATAAACATCTATAATTAAATATGTAATTAATTGCAATTTAGTAACGAAATAACAAATGAAGGTATAAAATAATGATGGAATAAGGGGAGCTAATTAAATTATGAAAGAAAATAAGAAGGTTATAAGTTTTAACCAGAAGAATTTTAGTATTAGTGAATTACAAAAAGTAATTCCTTCAGATTATCTGTTAGCTTTTTTTGCACCTGTTGAATGGATGGAAGAAATAGGAGAGTCCGTTGCGCAAGTCTATAAAAATAGTATAGGTGCATCAAGTTACAAAGATATAAATAAGACAGGTATTGATTATAATAGTGTAAGTTTTATTGGAATCAAATTTGATGATGTACAGCTTTTATTGTTAGAAAATATCGATAAAAAAATGATTACTTACTACAAAGAAATCGCAAACTTACAGAAGATTTATAGACCAAAACATTCAGTATTATTAGAATTTACTGATGCTTTAAACATGGCAGAAGAAACTGTTTTAACCGTACTTAACAATGAACTTAAAAACGTTCCTATTATAGGGGGAAGTGCAGCTGATGATGGTAAATTCAAAAAAACTTTAGTTTGTATAAATGGAAAATGCAAAGAAAATGCAACTGCTTTATGTATGCTTACAACTCCAATGGAAATAGAATTATATTGCGAAAACATATATAAACCAACAGATGTAAAAGCAGCTATAACAGACTGCGACTGGTTTAATAGACAAATACATAAAATAAATGATTCTTCAGCTACTGAATTTTATTGTAAAACATTAAATATAAGTACTGAAAATATGAGAAGTCAATTTATATCACATCCTATTGCTAAAATAATGGGAGACAACTATTTTATAACTTCTGTAAAAAATATTGATGGAAACAGTTTTAATACTTGTGCTAGAAATTTTAATCATTCATGTATTTCAATTTGTAATCCAATTGATTATAGAGAATTATGGAATAAGAGAAGACAAGCGATCAAAAATAAATATCTTGGAGGAATTTTTATTAACTGCACATATAGAACTATGCTATTTGAACAAGATAATACAGTTGATGATTTCATAAAATACTTAACTGATTATGGTGAATTTTCATGTATGTCATCATATGGAGAACAATTCTGTTATGGAAATGCAAATCAAACTATGACAGCTTGTTTATTTAAAGAATGTTAAAAAAGGTGGAGAAGAATATGTTATTTAGAAAAAATAAGAAACCAGAGGTAAAAGAAATAGTAGAAGAAGTGTATGAAAAAAGAGAAAGTTCTGATTCTAAAGATAATTCAGAAGTTTTAGCACATACTTTAGGCAAAATTGAAGAATGTATAGATAAACTTATGGGAGATGATTCTGTAATTGTTGAAAATGTTATAAAAATAAAAGATTCTTCAAATAAAGTAACAGAAAATGCCAACATTGTTGAGGATGTTGCTAACTGCATAGGCAATAATATTTCTAATTCAATTGATGAATTAAATGTAATAGTTTCACAAATAGATGAAAACAATGATAATTTAAATGGATGCAGAGATAGCTTTACATCTCTTTGTTCTACTATTGATAATACAGGGACAAGTATAAATGGATTTAAAAATGATTTTATTGTGCTTGAAAATAATATTAATTCTGTAAATTCTCATTTAATGCACATTAATGATATAAGTGATCAAACTAATTTGTTAGCTTTAAATGCTAGTATTGAAGCTGCTCGTGCAGGAGATGCAGGTAAAGGATTTTCAGTAGTTGCAGAAGAAGTTAGAAAGCTTGCTGAAACAACTAAGATTACAGCTAATGAAATTGATAAACAATTAGAAGAGATAAATAATACTGTAAATTTAATGAAACAATCTTTAATAGAAATTAATAAAAATGTTGATAATACAACCTCTTCAATTGATAATGCTTTAGATAAATTTAATCACCTAGAAAGGAGTAATAAAACCGTATCTGAGAAAATTGTTAATAACATGAAAGGATTTAAACAATTAGGAATTAGTATGTCAAGAATTCAAGATGCAGCAAATAAAAATTCACTAAGTTCAAACACAGTATTAAAATTGGTTGAAAAACTTAATAACTTAGAGAACGAGAAACCTTTACTTTATACTCACATTCAAAGTTATTTAGATGGTATTAAAAAATTATAATTAAGTACATATTATTGCAAAAAATTCCTCGATATTATAGTATTAAATCAATAATAAGCAATAAATAATTTTTGATTGGAGGAATTTTTATGTACTCAGAAGAGATGTATGAACTTGGCAGCAAGGGTTCATCTATAAGAAGAGTAGCTCTTGATGCTCAAAAGAGAAAAGCTGAAATAGGGGAAGAAAATGTTTTTGATTTTAGCTTAGGAAATCCAAGTATCCCTGCACCTGAAATAGTAAAGAAAACATTAATTGAAATTATTGAAAATGAACATAATACTATTCATGGTTATACAGCTAATAAGGGTGATGCTAATGTAAGAGCATCTATTGCAGAATATATTAATAAAACAAATAATACAAATTTAACAGCTGAAAATATATATATGACAGTTGGGGCATGTGCCTCTTTAAGCATAGTAATTAAAGCTATTGCTAATAAAGGTGATGAAATAATAGTTTTTGCACCATTTTTCCCTGAATATAGAGTGTTTGTGGAAGAATGTAAAGCAAAACTTGTTGTAGTTAAGCCAAATATGAAAGATTTTCAAATTGATTTTGACGAATTTGAAAAAGCTATAAATAATAAAACTAAAGCAGTAATTATTAATTCACCTAATAATCCATCTGGTGTTGTTTATACAGAGGATACAATAAAGAAATTAGCTGATGTTTTAAATAAAAAATCTAAAGAATATGGCCATGCAATTTATTTAATTTCAGATGAACCTTACAGGGAAATTGTTTATGATGATTTAAAGGTTCCATGTTGTTTGAACTATTATGATAATACTTTTATATGTTATTCATATAGTAAGTCATTGTCTCTTCCTGGTGAACGTATAGGATATATTGCAGTATCTAATAAAATGGAAGAATCACAAAAGACTTATCTTGCATGCTGTGGAGCAGGAAGAGCTTTAGGTTATGTTTGCGCCCCTGCACTTTTCCAAAAGCTTGTTCAAAAACTTCAAGGTGTAACTGTTGATATTGATATTTATAAGAAAAATAGAGATTTAATTTATGATGGTTTAACTAAAATAGGATATGAATGTATTAAACCAGATGGAGCGTTTTACTTATTTGTTAAAACTCTAGAAGAAGATTCTGAAAGTTTTTCAAAAAAAGCAGCTGAACATGAAATATTTGTAGTTCCTGCTGATCCGTTTGGTTGTCCAGGTTATGTAAGAATTTCTTATTGCGTTAACATAGAAACTATTATTAAGTCTTTACCTAAATTTGAAGAACTTTATAATCAATATTCATAATTTTTTTTAAAAATTAATAAATTTATTTGTAGTAATTTTTAAGGATTATTTATATGAAAAAAATTTCTAAAGCATGTTGCATACTTTTTTCTGTATTTCTTATTGGCTGTGCATCAGATAAAGGAAATTCAAATTTTCAAAATCATTTAAATTTTAGTCAAGACAATAAGGCAGAAATATTAGATGAGGCAGAAAAATTAAAAGCAGGATACTATATTGATGAAGCGATTAATAAACTTAATGAAAATGAAAAGTTATCTAATGATTCTGAAATACAAAGTAAAATTGATGAATATACAAAATATAAAAATAGTTTTGTAAAATATGAAGGAGCAGTAGAGCACATATTTTTTCATAGTTTAATTGTTTATCCAAAGCTTGCTTTTGATAATATAGGACATTCAGCTAATGGCTATAATATGTGGTTTACAACTGTAGATGAATTTAAAAATATACTGCCACAATTGCATGCTAGAGGTTATGTATTATTTAATATTACTGATATTTATAAAAAAGATACAAATGGAAAAACAGTACAGCAAGATATATACCTTCCAGAAGGAAAGAAACCTTTAATTCTTTCTCAAGATGATGTTAATTATTATGAGTATATGAAACTTGATGGTTTTGCTGACAGGCTTGTTATTGATGAAAATGATGAAATTTCAACTTTAGTTAGAAATAACGATAATGAAGAAGAAATAACAAGAGATGGTGATATTGTACCTATTGTAGACGACTTTATAAAACAACATCCTGATTTTTCTTATAAAGGTGCAAAAGGAACACTAGCTGTGACAGGTTATGAAGGAGTACTTGGTTATAGATTAGATTCTGAAGAGAATAGAGAAGAAGCTAAGAAAGTTGTAGACAAATTAAAGGAAGATGGATGGACATTTGCAAGTCACTCTTATACACATAATGGAAATGGATATTTTCAAGGTGTACAAAATTATGATAATTTAAGATATGATTTCACTAAATGGAATAATGAAATCAAGCCAATAATAGGAGAAACTAATATCTTTATATCTCCTTTTGGTGCTACATTAGAAGGAGAAAATGTTAATTTGGTTACTGAATTTGGTTTCGATACTTACTGTAATGTTAGTAGATTCCCTGAAAATGAATATTCAGGGAATCTTATTATAACTCCTCGATTTAATATTGATGGATATACTTTGCTATATTGCAAAGATAGTTTGAGAAAGTTATTTTTTGAACCTGATGAAGTTTTAACACCAAATGTCAGACCAATTTTAGTGCCAGAAGAATAATATTTTTATAGAAGGGAAGCATTGAAAATAATGCTTCCTAAAAAAAATGTTCTGTTATTTTAGAATAAATAATATTAACTAAGGGAATATGTATAATTGAAAGTGATGGTGATTACTATTAAAAGAATTATACTGTTTTTATTTACGTTAATATTATTTTTTAATTGCTTCTCTATTACTGATAGCAATGCAATTGACAGGCAAGGAAATGCAATTGGAATCTTCTATGCTAGAGAAGTTCCAATAGAAATATTTGTATCCTATTCCTATGAAGAAAATAATGATAGTAGTTATACAGGTAAACGTATTTTTAGAATTGATTATTGCTATGTATCTCACAATCATTTAGATTATTCAGGATCTTTAAATTCATCTGCATCATTTACAGATTCAGCTATATATGTTAGCGTATATGGAAATCTTAATCATAAAAGCGATTCAAAGAAAAGCTTTATGGTTAATGAAACTTTTATATTAAATGCTATGTAAATCATAGAAAAATAATTTTGATAATTGTTTTAATTTATCTGAAATTTCTTTACTAACATAGATATTAAATTTTAATCATATACCTTTAATAATGTATTATTAAGGGGGAATTTATATGCAGTTAGTATGTACAATAGGTCCAAAGGTTAAAAATATGGATGACATTAAATTATATATACAAAATGGAATGACAATACCAAGATTTAATTTTGCACATGCTGATTATGAAAAGTTTGATATGTTTTTAAAGGAATTAAGAGGATTAAGCAATATAAAATATATTATGCAAGACCTTCAAGGCAATAAATTAAGAGTTTCTAAGAAATTCAAAGGTGAATGTAAGATTTTAAGAGGAACAAAAGTTGCCTTTTGCTTAGATAAAGATTATGAAGAGTTATACTCAAAAGAATTAAAACATATTTTAGTACCTATATCTTATGAAGGAAATTTTTCTGATTTTAATAAAGTTAAACATATTTACATGAAAGATGCTACTATGAAATTTAAAGTTTTAAGACTTAAGAGTAATTATATATCAACTTTAACGCTTAGTGGAGGAATTTTTAGAGCAGAAAAAAGCATTAATGCACCAGGGCTTGATAGAAGTAATCTTTCTTTAACAAATAAAGATAAAAGTGATTTAGAATGGGGTATATCAAGAGGTGTAAATATTATTTCTTTATCATATGCTTCAAAAAAGAATGATATTCTAGAAGTTAGAAAAGCTATTAATGAAATAAAGCATAAATATAAAATAAAGAATAGAATAAAATTATATTCTAAAATTGAATGTAAAGAAGGATATGAAAATTTTGAGGATATTTTAAAATTGAGTGATGGTATAGTTCTTGGAAGAGGTGACTTAAAAGGCGAAGTTTCAATTATTGATATACCAATAATCCAAGAAACTATAATAAATCGTATGAAAAGGAGCAAAAAGAATTTATTTATTGCAACTTATCTTTTAAATAATATGAGTAAATTTTCTACTCCTTCAATAGGTGAAATAGATGATATTTATAGGTTTGTACAAAATAAAGTTGATGGTTTAGTTTTATGCACTGAACTTGCTATATCTAATAGACCTTCAAAAGTGATTTCAGCATTAAATACTTATATAAACATGTATTCAAAATAAAAGCACAAAAAACATACCAATTCTTGACATTGTTAAAAAATATCTATCGTGCTATTGTTTTAATGTTGATTTATACTGAAGGAATGATTAAAGTGAATTTTACAGCAATAGATTTTGAAACTGCAAATGAAAAAAGAAATAGTGCTTGTTCTATTGGAATAACAAGAGTAGAAAATAATAAAATTATCGATGAAAAGTATTTTTTGATAAAACCACCAGAAATGAGATTTTTACCACAAAATATTTGGATTCATAATATTTATCCAGAAGATGTGAAAGATTCTAAAACTTTTGATGAAATTTGGCCTGAAATTAAGGATTATTTTGAAGAGGAACTTATAATTGCTCATAATGCTTCCTTTGATTTAAGTGTTTTGAGAAATCTTTTAGATACATATAATATAGAATATCCTTATTTGAAGTATGCATGTACTGTCATATTAGGACAAAATCACATAGAAGATGTAAAAAATCATAAACTTAATACTTTAGCAGAATATGTAGGACATGAATTTAAGCATCATCATGCAGGAGAAGATGCTACAGCATGTGCTAAGATTATGATTTATTTATGTGAAACTTTAGGTATTAAAGATTTACTTACTTTAAATCTAAAAGGTGGAATAACTATTGGTGAAATATTCCCTGGAGGATATAATCCTTGCTCCTCATTAATTAAAAGAAAAAATAGAATTTCTAAGGAAGAAGCTTTTAGTGTTCAAGATATAAATAGAGATACTGATTATTTTAGAGATAAAGTAGTGGTATTTACAGGACCTTTAAATTCAATGAAAAGATATGAAGCTTCATCAATAATATATAAGCTTGGTGGTACTGTAGGAAGTTCGGTAACTAAAAAGACAGAAGTTTTAATTACTGGGATTAAAAATCGTGAGAAAATGAAAGATTCATATAAAAGTACGAAATTGAGAAAAGCTGAGAGACTTATAAGTGAAGGACAACAGATAGAAATATTAACGGAAGATGAATTTTTATCTTTATCCTTGAATAAATAACTGTTTTTTTCCTTTTATATATAGTAAAATATATGGGATTGAGGTAAGGAGGAAGAATTATTTTGAGTAAAGTAATTGTTATAGGTGCTGGACCGGCTGGTATGATGGCTGCCATGACTGCTGCAAATAACGGTCATGAAGTACTTCTTTTAGATGGTAATGAAAGAATTGGTAAAAAATTATTTATTACTGGAAAAGGACGTTGTAATGTGACTAATGCAAAGGATATATCAGAATTCTTTGATTATATACCAGGCAATCCACACTTTTTATATAGTGCTCTTTATTCTTTTACTAATGAAGATACAATGAATTTTTTCAAAAATGAAGGAATAAAGTTAAAGGTAGAAAGAGGGGATAGGGTTTTCCCTGATTCTGATAAATCATCAGACATTATTAGAGGATTATCTAATGGACTTTCTAAAGCCCATGTAAAAATTCTTTTAAATAATAAAGTTACAAAAATAATTTCTAAAGATAGAATGATAAAAGAAGTTATTGTAAATGAAAAAGATAGGCTTAAAGCTGATCATTTTATTATAGCTACAGGAGGAGCATCATATCCACTTACAGGTTCAAAAGGAGAAGGACAAATTTTTGCCAAAAAATTAGGACATACAATAATTGATCTTAAACCTTCTTTAGTACCAATTGAAATAAAAGATAGCTGGGTTAAGGAAATCATGGGACTTTCTTTAAAAAATGTTGCTATAAACTTAAAACAAGGCAAAAAGAGTATTTATAAAGATCAAGGTGAAATGATATTTACTCATTTTGGAGTATCAGGCCCAATTATCCTTAAAGCAAGTAGATTTGTAAAGAATGAAAATTATACTTTAAGTATTGATTTAAAACCAGCTTTGTCACTTAAAGAGTTGGATAAGAGAATACAAAAAGATTTCCATAAATACATAAATAAAGATTTCAAAAATTCTCTAGATGATCTACTTCCTAAAAAGTTAATTCCTTTAATAATAAGATTTTCTGAAATTCCAGAAAATAAAAAGGTAAATGAAATTACAAAGGAAGAAAGAAAGAAACTTGTTTCAATAATTAAAGAATTAAAAATGGATGTTAAAGGATTAAGACCAATAGCTGAAGCTATTGTAACAGCTGGAGGCGTCAATACTCTAGAAATTGACCCATCTACAATGAAATCAAAAATTATAGATAATTTATCATTTGCTGGAGAAGTTATAGATGTTGATGCATTTACTGGAGGATATAATGTTCAAGTAGCATTATCAACAGGTTTTATAGCTGGCTCAAATATTTAACTTGTAGAAAATAGTAAAAAATTATATAATTTAATAAGAGTTTTAAAAAAGAAGGGTGGAAATACACTTTGAAAATATGTGTCGCTATAGATGGTCCTGCTGGTGCAGGAAAAAGTACTATTGCTAAGCTTGTAGCTAAAGAATTTAACTTAATGTACATAAATACAGGTGCTATGTACAGAGCAGTAGCACTAAAGGCTAAAGAAAATAATTTAAATCCTGAAAATATCACAGAAATTTGCAATCTTATTAAAGATATGAAGATGAAATTTGAAAATGATGATTTGATATTAAATGGAGAAAATGTTCAGGATAAAATAACAATGCCTGAAATAAGTTCAATGGTTTCAGCTTATGCATCAATTCCTGAAGTAAGAAAGATTTTAGTAAATCTTCAAAGAGATATGTCAAAAGAATATGATGTAATAATGGATGGAAGAGATATAGGTACAGTAGTCTTAAAAGATTCACCTTTTAAATATTTTTTAACAGCTACTGCTGAAGAAAGAGCTGACAGAAGATATAAAGAGCTACAACAAAGAAATATAGAATGTAGCTATGATGAAATTTTGAAGGATATTATTGAAAGAGACTATAAAGACAGCCACAGAAAAACAGACCCTTTAAGAAAAGCTGATGATGCTGTGGAAGTTGATACAACAGGCTTAAATATTCAAGAAGTTACTAAGGTTATAACTGATAATATTTCACAAAAATTAAATAAATAATAGAATATAAGCCTTTTTAGGAGAAACAGTAATGAGAAATGTCAAATTAGCAAAAAATGCTGGGTTCTGCTTTGGTGTAAAAAGAGCAGTTCAAGAGGCGTTAAAAATACAAAAAGAATATAAAAAAAATATATATACTTTAGGACCTTTAATCCACAATAATGATGTAGTTAAGTTCCTAGAAGAAAATAATATATTTGCAATTGATAAAACTAATATTGATACTTTAAATAAGGGAGATATTATTGTTATACGCTCTCATGGAGTTGGAAAAGATATAATTAAACACCTTGAAGATAAAGAATTAATAGTAAAAAATGCAACTTGTCCATTTGTTACTAAGATTCAAAAAAAAGTTGAGCAATTTTCTAATAATGGATATGGAATAGTTATTCTAGGAGATAAAGAGCATCCAGAAGTAATCGGAATAAACGGTTGGTGTAAAGAAGATGCAATAATCACAAAAGATGGTTCTATTCCAGAAAACAATTTACCAAAGAAAGTATGTGTAGTTTCTCAAACAACTGAAAAGAAACAAAATTGGGATAAGACAATAGAAAATTTATCACATACAAATTCAGAAGTTGAAGCATTTAATACTATATGTCTAGCTACTGATGAAAGACAAAGAAGTGCAGAAGAGCTTTCTAAAGATGTTGATGCAATGATAGTAGTTGGAGGAAAACATAGTTCAAATACTACAAAATTGTATCAAATTTGTAAAGCAAACTGCGAAAATACAATCCACATTGAGAATTCTTCAGAATTGACTGATGAGTTTATAAATAATAAAAAGTTTAATAATATTGGCATTACAGCTGGTGCATCAACACCAGATTGGATAATTAGGGAGGTTTTTAAGATTATGCAAGATACTTTAAACAATGATGATCAACTAAAAATGATGGAAGAAATGGACAGAAGATTTAGAATAGGGGATGAAGTAGAAGGAGAAATACTTTCTATAAAGAGAGATGAAGTAGTAGTATCTTTAGTAGGTTATAAATCAGATGCAGTTATTCCATTTAAGGAATTAACAGCTATGCAAGAACCAAGCGTTATGGCTGAAAATTTAAATGTTGGAGATACAATTAAAGCTAAAGTTATAAAACTTCAAAATTCTGATGGTTATGTAGTTTTATCAAGACTTGAATATGAAAAGAAAGCTGCATTTGAAGAATTAGAAAAATTATTTAATGAAGGAACTAATTTTGATGTTAAAATAGATGAAGTTAAGGAAAAAGGATTAGTAGCTCATCATAATGGAGTAAGAATCTTTATACCAGCTTCTCAAATTGATACAAGATTTGTTGAAGATAAAGAAGCTTTCAAAGGTCAAACTTTAACTGTTAAATTAATAGAATTTTCAACTGGTAAACACAACAAGATAATAGCTTCAAGAAGAGTTATTTTAGAAGCTGAAAAAGCTGAAAAAGAAGCTAAAGCATGGGCTTCATTCAACGTTGGAGATGTAGTAAAAGGTGAAGTTAAGAGATTTACTAACTTTGGTGCTTTCGTTGAAGTTAATGGAGTAGATGGTTTATTACATTTATCTCAACTTTCATGGAAACATGTAAATAAAGTTGAAGATGTATTATCAAAAGGTGATATAATCGATGTTAAGATTATAGATTTAGATAAAGAAACTAAGAAGCTTTCATTAAGCATTAAAGAATTAACTCCAGAACCATGGTCAAATGCTAAGGAAAAATATCCAGAAGGATCTGTAGTACTTGGAAAAGTTGTAAGAATAAATGATTTTGGTGCATTTGTTGAATTAGAACCAGGTGTTGATGGTCTTGTTCACATTTCAAAGATAAGTCATGATAGAATAGAAAATCCTGCACAAGTTTTAACAGTAGGAGAAGAAATTAAAGCTTTAATTCTTTCAGTTGATGAAGAAAACAAGAGAATAAGCTTAAGTATGAAAGATGTTTAAAAAAATATAGGCATTAAATTTTAAGACTCCCCATATTTATTTATAGGGAGTTTTTTTCCTATACTTTTTAAGTGAGGGTATTGAAATATGATGAAAGTTGAAAAGCTTAGCAATGATAATATGAAAGATTTTTCTATTTTATTAGATGAAGCAAAGATAAAAAATCAATTTATAAAAGACTTTTTTAAGTACTATCATAGTAAATCTTTTATACATAGATACTTAATACGCAAAAACGTATTATTAATAAAATTTAATAACATTTTTATTGGATATATATGGCTCGAAGCCTTTTCTTTAAACAGTACCAAAATATATGATATTTATATTAATGAAGAGTATCTTAGATATTTTACAGGAAAACTTTTATTGATTTTAAAAACTAAAATAGCTACAATTGAATGTTTTGAAAATGATTATTCAGTAGCACTTTTTAAAGCTTTAGATATGACACGTGTTAGACTTACTTATTTAATGAAATATGTAACTGATAAAGCAGAGAAAATCAGTTCTCCTGAAAATATAAACTTTAGATTATATGAAAATAAAAAAGATGCACATATTAGATGTGAACTTCAAAATAAGATTTTTTATCATAATTCTAGAGTTCCACTTAATTTAGATGATATATATTATGATGAAAAACAAGATTATTATTTAAATAATTTTTCTGTATTCATTATGCTTAATGGCAAAGAAATAGGTTATGGGCAAATAATTTATTCCTGTAACATGTATTTAATAGTTAACTTTGGAATACTTAAAGAATATAGGGGTAAAGGTTATGGTAAACTTCTATTAAATGAATTAATTAATATAGCTAAGAAAAACAATATACTTGATAAACTATATATAAGAGTAGATTTTAATAATACCATAGCATTTGATTTATATGCTGCATCAGGTTTTGAGAAAATAGGAAATTTCTCAACTTGGATGTGGACTAAAAATTATTAAAGAAATAATAAAAAGTGAGTAGTGTTTTTTATCTAGTTAATCCTATTTTTAAAAAACATTACTCACTTTTTTAAAAAATTAATTTATGCTTTTTTTGAACTTTTCTATATTAATAGGAGTAAATCCAATAACATCATCACAATGAATACTTATTTCATCCAATTCTAACTTATTGTTATTGCTATAAATTACTGTAGCATTTTCTAGTACAACTAAACTTCCATCACCTATAATTTGAAGTTCTTCTTTGTTTTGCTCCTTAAATAATGATACATATTCTTGTTTATAATCATTTACTAATTCGGCAGCATGTGGTATATCAGTTTCTGAATAGACAGGTGCCATAGTTCCAATTATCATTCCAAAGCTAGTTATAATTAAAGCTCCATCAAAATCAGATTTATTCTTTGAAGCATCAAGCAATGCTTGTAATCCTTCCATATTTAAATATTTAGATGATATCTTTGCCATATTTATTATCACTTCCTCAATTTCATTTTAATATTATAATATCACTAATTTTGTATATTTTAAATCAATGTTTCAAATAATGTTAAATATAAGGTAAAGCAAAAGGATATAAAAGATATATGTAGAATTAGATAAAGGAGGTGATTTAAATGACTAATAAAATAATAAGACTTATTTATATGAATAATGCTCCTGAAATTACTATAAGCATTAATAAAGATACTACATACAAAGTTCCTTCATCTCAAATGTATAATTTAGAACATTGGCTTAATACTGAAGCTACATCAATAATGATTACATGTGAGAATGGAAATAAAGTCGGGCTTAATAAATACAATCTTCAATATGGAGAAATTATAACTGACTAAAATCACTTTTAATTTATATTTACATAAGTCGAGTTTATATTGTATAATGTGTAAAGACTTAAAATTAGGAGGAAGCTTATGTCAGATATTAAAAATTTAAAATATTATATAGAAACATGGGGATGCCAGATGAATGAAGAAGATTCAGAAAAGCTATCTGGTATGCTTAAGTCTATTGGATATACAAGAACTGAAAATAAAGAAGAAGCAACAATTATTTTATTTAATACATGCTGCGTTAGAGAAAATGCTGAAAATAAAGTTTACGGAAATCTTGGTAATCTTAAAAAACTTAAAAAGAAGAATCCAAACCTTGTAATAGGTATTTGCGGATGTATGATGCAACAAAAGGGAATGGCAGATAAGATATTAAAAGAATTCCCTTATGTAGATATAATCTTTGGTACACATAATGCATATAAATTCCCAGAATATTTACATAGAGTCCAAACAGAACATGTACAAGTTAAAGAAATATTTGATAAGGAAACTGAAATAGTAGAAGGTATTCCTGTAGATAGAGAAAGTGATGTTAAGGGATTTGTTACTATTATGTATGGATGTAACAATTTCTGTACATATTGTGTAGTGCCATATGTTAGAGGACGAGAAAGAAGTAGAAAACCTGAAGACATAGTTAAAGAAATAGAAGAGTTAGTATCAAAAGGATATAAAGAAATAACTCTTCTTGGTCAAAATGTTAACTCATATGGAAAAGGTCTTGAAAAAGAAATGAACTTTGCAGGTCTTTTAAGAATGGTTAATGAAATAGAAGGACTTGAAAGAGTTAGATTTATGTCTTCACATCCAAAAGATTTAACAGATGATGTTATATTAGCAATTAAAGAATGTGATAAAATATGTGAACAAGTTCACTTGCCAGTTCAAAGTGGTTCAGACAGAATATTAAAGAAGATGAACAGACACTATGATAGAGAAAAATATTTAGAACTTATAAGAAAAGTAAAGAAAGAAATTCCAGGATGTTCAATCACAACTGATATTATAG
>SVCK01000091.1 GCA_015058375.1 Clostridium sp. | reverse complement strand
TCGACTACAGTGGCTGTAGATATCATTGATAATAGGTATTGTATTCTGTTATCATTTTCACGATAGTTAGCGCAAGCTTCTTTATATTCAGCATTTTCAGATCTATCACCATGTGCAGCAGCAATTAGTTTTTCTTTTGCGATTTCTGCTCTTTTTACAGTAAGCCTATATTCTAATTCATCTCTTAATTTTTTAATATTTTCCTCTGTTAGTTGATTATGCATAATAACTAAACCTCCCATGAAATATATTATGTTTTAATTATATAATATTTAGAAAAAAATGAAAGTTTATTTAAAAATAAATAATTTGATTTTATAATTATATTTATGAACTTATTTGCAAAGGAGAATATGAATGAAGAAAACATCAGTTATTTTTGATATGGATGGAGTAATATTTGATACTGAGAGAGTATACATGAAGATATTTATTGAAGTTTATGCTAAATATGGATATAAGATGACTGAAGATATTTATGTAACACTAATAGGAAGAGATAGAACTAGTATTAAAAAGCGTTTATATGAAATATATGGACTAGATTTTCCTTCTGAAAAAATATTTAAAGAGTGTGATGCGAGACTTAAAAGTGCAATTGATGCTGGTGATGTTCCAGTAAAAGAAGGAGCATTAGAAATTTTTGAATATTTAAAGAATAATAATTACAAGATGGCATTAGCAACATCTTCACATAAATCTAAATTACAAATGCAACTTAAAATTCATGATTTGCAGGAAGTATTTGATGAAATTGTATGCTCGGATGATGTTATAAAATCAAAACCAGATCCGTCTATATTTTTAGTGGCAGCTAGAAAACTTGAGGCAAAACCAGAAGAATGTATAGTAATAGAGGATTCGCCAGCTGGGATTGAAGCGGCATATAATGCTAAAATGATGAGTATACATGTTGAGGATTTGGTTAAACCAAATGATAAAATAAAAAAATATTCTGAAAAACAGTTTAAAAATTTAAATGAAGTAAGATTATTTTTAGCGTCTAAAAAAATATAAAATTTTAAAAAATATTAAGTTACTTAAGAAGGAGATTTATCATGGAAAGAATATATATAAAGGATAAACGTATAAAACAATTGGAAGAACAAATAAACAATGGTAATAATAAAGCTTTAAATGATTTTTGGAAGTATGTAAAAAAAGTTGGAACGCCATTAATTGAGGATATAGAAGGTGAAAATAAATATTCTTTAGTAACTTTGATATATAGAGAAAAGGAAAAGTTAGATAATGTTGTGCTTATACCACCAGTGGGAATGAGAAAACTTGAAAATTGTAAAATGCAAAAAGTTCAAGGAACAGATTTATGGTATATTGCGTATAAGGTAGAAAATGATATACGTTTTAGCTATCAATTTTCTCCTAATGATCCATTAAATAATGATTGGGAGAGAAGATGGAAGTTAGTTAAAGATGATGAGTTTAATCACAATAAGTTAAATTTTGATGGGAAGATAAGTGATAAATATAGGAAAGTTCCATATGTTGTTTTAGAAAAAGCAAAAAAACATATATGGATTAAGGAAGATATCACTTCTCCTAAAGGTAAAATTGAAAATTTTGTGCTATACAGCAATATTTTAAATGAAGAAAGAAAAATTTCTATATATACACCTAATGAGTATAATGAAAGTAATGAACCTTATGGAGTTCTTGTTTTGAATGATGGATTTGAATATATTAATATTTTATCTGCACAGAATGTATTAGATAATTTAATTGCAAAGAAACAAATTCCTCCTATAATAGCTGTTTTTGTTCATGCAACAAAAGATAGAGCTGATAATTTGAAATGTAATGATGATTTTAGTGCTTTTTTGGCTTGTGAGGTAATGGATTATTTAAAAGATAGATTTAATGTTTCTAATAATCCTGAAAAAAATATAATTGGTGGATATAGTTTAGGGGGATTAGCAGCTTCTTATACAGCATTAAAATATTCAAATAAATTTGGAAATGTGTTATCACAATCAGGATCGTATTGGTATAAAAGAGATAAATATAATTTAAAAGATAAATTATGGATAGAAGATGAATTTGGTAAGTTTAAGAAACTTTCTATTAACTTTTATATTAATGTTGGTGTTATTGAACCTAAGATTAGTATGATTGATACCAATATAAAATTTAGCGAAAGTTTAAAAAAGCTTGGATATAAAGTTAAATTTGAGACTTTCGGAAGCGGTCATGATTATTTGTGTTGGGGGGAAACTTTAGCATATGGACTGAAATATTTATTAAATTCATGATGAATTTAATAAATAAAATTCAAAAAATATGGCAATACAATTTGTGACAAAAAATATTATATAAATTTATAATAAGAAAAGTGTTGACAACATATGAGTAAAATGTTATATTAAATAGGCAAGTTGATTGCGGGTATCGTATATCGGTAATACTCCAGCCTTCCAAGCTGGAAAGGTGGGTTCGATTCCCACTACCCGCTCCATTAAAAAATGCGTGTTTAGCTCAGCTGGATAGAGCAACGCCCTTCTAAGGCGTGGGCCAGGAGTTCGAATCTCTTAACACGCACCATATGCGCCATTAGCTCAGTTGGTAGAGCACCTGACTCTTAATCAGGGTGTCCCCGGTTCGAACCCGTGATGGCGCACCATTTCACTTAATATGGTTTACTAGCTCAGTCGGTAGAGCACTTGACTTTTAATCAAGGTGTCCGGGGTTCGATTCCCCGGTAAGCCACCAAAGTGTAGTAAAAACTGTGAAGAAGATTTCTTCACAGTTTTTTTGTATAAATATAAGTATATATTGAGTAAAAAGTCAATGCTTTAATTTAATAGTGAATAGAAGTATAATAGTTAAAAATAAACATAAAATGGTGATGTTATGAACTATAAGATAATATATGATGATAAACAACTTGAATTTACTAATAAGTATCCTGCTTTAACTTTTTCAGATGATTCTAATAAAAATTTTTATCGCGTTAATGATGATATTATAGAAGTTAAATATTTAAAGCTTGATGATTTTAAGCAAGAACAAGAAGTAAAAAGAAAATATAAGATTATATTTTTAATATTAAAATCAGTAAATGAAAGTGACTTGGAAAAGCTTAATGATATAGTGAAGTATGATAATGTAATAGTAGGAATAAGAGATAAAAATTTTCTTTTGAACAATAAAATTATATTATTTAAAGGAATTGATGAGAAAATAAATATAGAAGCTTTAATAGGAATGTTTTGTAATAAAGATATTTTGAAAAGTATAAAAAATAAAAAAAGAGTATCATCTATGTTAATTGGATATGAATCTTTATTGAATCCTGTAGGGAATATTTCAAAAAGTATTTTGAACAATTTTAACCATATATGTAACTATGAACATTATGTTATGTATTTGTATTCAAGTAGAGAGTTTGATCTTCAAGAAATTGCTTATATAGAAGATCTACTTACAGAATACTTATATGAAGCAAATAAAATAGAGATAAAGCAAATAAAAAATAATTTCATTGATGATAATGTATTTTATTCAATTTTAGCAACTAAGTAGTAAAAGACTGTTTAAAATTATGAAAGTAGTTTTAAATGGTCTTTTTATTCGTTTACAATGAAAATTGTATTTAATTAATTTATTACTTAAATAAATTAATTAATTATTTTTTTATTTAAAAAATATTGTAGATATATGTCATGGGATATAAAATAAACTCTGTCCTAAATGGATGAAGGAATTATACAAAATAATGTTAAAAAATAAACAAAGGAGAAGGAATAATGTTTGGAATAATTCAAAAAACATTAACTGATAAGGCAATATTAGGGGCGATATTTTCATCAGTATCAATTATTTTATTAGGATTTTATTTAAGAAAGAGAGAAATAATTAATTCTACAGCATCAAAGATGCTTACAAAAGTTGTACTTACAATTTCTTTACCAGCATTAGCATTTACTTCATTTATGAAAGATATAAATGGACAACAGTTAAAAGAAGGTATGGGAATTTTAATTTGGGGATTCGCAATTTACATATTATTAATACCAATTACTAAATTAATGTTTGCAAAAGTTAAAGGGGACAAGCAAGATGTTTACAGAATACTAGTTATTTTTGGTTCTACTACATTCTTTAGTACTCCAATAGTAACAGCAGTATATGGTTCAGACGGAACAATGTTTTCAAATATATTTAATATAGCTTATAGAGTTTTCTTATATTCTTACGCATTCATTAAAATGTCTGGTGTAAAGATGGACAAGGAAAACTTTAAGAATAATATGAAAAAAATATTCTTAAATCCAATTATATTAGCAACATTTGCAGGATTGATAATTTGGCTATTCCAAGATAGTCTTCCACAAGTAACAGTTACAGTAAAAGATCAAACTAAGAATGTAGCATTTTTAAGATTAGATTTAACTTTACCATGGTTCTATAAGGCACTTGAATACTTAAAAGCATTAGCATCACCACTTGCATGGATAGCTATTGGAGCAACTTTAGCAGAAGTTCCATTTAAGAAAGCAGTAGCTCAAAAAGATGCTTGGACTTACAGTGTGATTAAAGTAATAGGTGTACCAGTTATAAACTTTGTATTATTAGTGATAGTTGCTAAACTTGGAATACTTCCAGTTTCATTTGTAGGAATGGCAACAACAATGTTAATGATGGCAGCTCCAACAGCAACAGTTGCAGCAGCTTATGCAATTAGTTATGATAGAGAAGCATTATTTACATCTAACTGTTCATTATTATCAACAGTAGTTGCAGTAGTAGCAATGCCATTCTGGATAATAGTACTAGAAGTAATAAAGAACATAGGTCTATTTGTATAATAGAAAATTATTAAAAACAAAAGCTTAAAAGTATAGAAGGAGAAAAACAATGGTTAAGTTAGTTTGTTATGGTGTGAGAAAAACAGAAGTTAAATACTTCGAAGAAATAAATAAAAAATTTGGATTTGAGTTAAAATTAATAGAAGAATATTTAAATGAAAATAATGCAGATGAAGCATTAGGTGCAGAAGCAATTATGGTTAGAGGTAACTGTGTATGCAATAGAACAAACCTTACAAAATGGAAAGAAAATGGTTTAAAAGTTTTATTAACTAGAACTGTTGGATTTGATCACATTGATTTAGATGTAGTTAAAGAATTAGGAATTCCATGTGCAAGAGTTCCAGGTTATTCACCAAATGCTATTGCAGAATTAGCAGTAACTTTAGCAATGATGTTATTAAGACATACAGCTTATGCAGTAAATAATACAAGCAAAAAGAACTTTATAGTTGATGAATTCATGTTCAGTAAAGAAATAAGAAATTGTACAGTAGGTATAATTGGAGCTGGTAGAATTGGAGTTACAGCAGCTAGACTTTTTAAAGGTTTAGGGGCTAGAGTGGTAGCTTATGATGTATTCCAAAGTGATGCGGCTAAAGAAGTGGTTGAATTTATGGAATTAGATGAAGTATTAGCACAATCAGATGTTATATCAATACACATGCCTTACATAAAGGGTTCAAATTATCATATGATTAATAAAGATTTAATAGCAAAAATGAAAGATGGAGCTATAATTATTAATACTGGTAGAGGCGAAGTTCAAGATGTTAATGATATATTAGATGCCATTGAAAGCGGAAAATTAGGTGGATTTGGTACAGATGTTATTGAATATGAAAGTGATTTATTCTTCCAAGATTTAAATGGACAAGAATTAAAACAAGAAATGCATCAAAGAATATTAGACCTTTATCCAAGAGTATTAATTACTCCTCATATTGGTTCATATACTGATGAAGCATTAAGCAATATGATTGAATATTCTTATGAAAATTTACAAGATATCCTAAACGATAAAGAATGTAAAAATAGATTAGCATAATTTTTAAAATATAAGGCATATTATTAAGGTAATCTTAGTAATATGCTTTATTTTTTACATATTAAATTTAAAACTTTTTTAAGACAATTAAAAAGAATTATTAGGAGTGGTAGTAATTAAGAAAGATATAAGTTTTAAAAATATATTGCTTCTATTAGTATTGACGGTTACAATGATACCTCTTGTGCTTGCTTATATTGTTTTGTTAAATTCAAGACTTTCAGATAATGATACTAGAATTAAAAATACATTACAAGAAGTTGCACAATTAATATGTAGTGAGGAAGCTGTACAGGATAAGTTATTTTATAAAAAAAATGATTACAGTATTCAAAAATATACTCAAAAGTTTATTGAAACGTTTGATGATGTAGATATAATTGTTATTTCTGATATGAATGGAGAAAAATATTCTCATTTAGATGAACAACAGATAGGTCAAATATTTATAGGCGAAGATAAAAATGATGTGCTTAATTATGGGAAAAGTTATTTTTCAATTAAAGAAGGTTCTATGGGAACAACATTTAGATGGTTTCAGCCTTTATATTATAAAGGAAATCAAGTTGGATTTATAATGATAGGTAAATATTATGATGAAATTAATTTTATGAATAATAAGGTTAAAGAAATGTATCTGTTTTTATTTATAGTATGTTTATCTATATCTGTGATAGGTTCTGAAATATTAGCTGAGCGTGTGAAGAAAGCTATGCTAGGTATGGAACCATATGAGATAGCAAGGTTATATCAAGAGAAAAATGTGATATTTAATAGTGTTAAAGATGGAATAATTGCTTTAAATAAATTAAATGAAGTAACAGAAGTAAATGATATTTGCTATAAAATACTTGATAAGTTCAATGTTAATGATGTATTAGAAAAAATAGATGTGTATATCAAGAAAAGAATAGATATAGACATGAAAGAATTTATTATAAATAATAAAAAGATTTTTATATCTATAAACTCAATATTTGAAGACAATGATTATTTAGGTGTAATTATAACATTAACTGATAGAAGAGGTATTAATAGAGTAGCAAAAGAAATTACAGGAATCGATGAAGTGATAAGAGATTTAAGGGCTAGTGTACATGAATTTAAGAATAATTTATATGTTCTTTTAGGGCTAATTCAATTAAAAGAGTATGATGAAGCTATGAATTATATTTTAAAACTTCAAGATATACAACAAAGTAGCTTTACAAAGTATTCAAATATAAAAGATTCTTATATACAAGCACTTTTGATGAGTAGAGATTCAGCAGCAAAAGAAAAGAAGATTGAATTAGTTATTACAGAAGAGTCATTTTTAGAACAAGAGCATGGAATAATAAGTTCGTTTGATATAGTTACAATACTAGGAAATCTTCTTGAAAATGCTTTTGAAGCATGTGCTGCTATTAGGGGAAGGGATAAGAAAGTTGAAGTATCTCTTTTTGAAGATAAGGATGTTATTGAAATTCAAGTTAGAGATAATGGAATAGAAATTAGTCCTTCTATAAAAGAAAACATATTTAATGAAGGAGTATCTTCTAAATTGAAAGGAAGAGGAATTGGACTTAATTTGGTTAAGAGTCGTGTGGAATTGTATAATGGTGATATTGAAATAGAAGAATTTGAAAATGAAAAAATATTTGTAGTGACTATATATAAGGGAGAAAATTATGATAAGAGCGTTGATAGTTGAAGATGATCCCATGGTAGCCTTGATAAATAAAAAGTATTTGATACAGATTGGCGATATAGAAGTAGTAGATATAGTAATGTATGAAGAAGAAGTAATAGATGTATTGAAGAATGAAAAAATAGATTTAGTTCTTTTAGATGTATATCTTCCTGGAAAGAATGGAATAGAAATTTTAAATACTATGAGGAAACTAAATTTTTTCCAAGATGTAATTATGATAACAGCAGACAATAATTCAAATGAACTTCAAAAAGCATTAGCGTTAGGAGTAGTTGATTATTTAATTAAACCTTTTGATTTTAAAAGATTTGAAATGGCAATTAATAAATTTAAATTTAAAAATAATGTAATAACAAAAAATGAAAAAATTACTCAAGAAGAATTAGATGCTATTTTAAATAATAATGTAGATATAGACCGAGAAGTTTTGCCTAAAGGTTTAAATAGAAGAACTTTAGAAAAGGTGACAAGTTATTTAATGATTCATGATAATGAGTATTTGACTATAAGGGAAATTTCAAAAGCTCTCAAAATTAGCAATGTTACAATAAAAAAATATATGGACTATTTTGAGAGTATAGGCAAAGTATCAATAAAAATTGAATATGGAAATGTTGGAAGACCTGAGTTTAAATATTATTTCAAAAAATAAATAAAAAAATAAAACATAAAAACATAACTTTCCTTGAAAAATATGTTATAATACATAAAAATAAACTTATTAACATAAAATTGAAAAAAAGGGGCGATGTACATATGAAATTTAAAGAAGGAAAGTTTATAGGATTTTTAGGTTTTTTATCATTACTGGGGCTTAAAGGATTTATTACAGGGAATTATTTATGGTTTATGTTTTTTATCAATTTAGCTTGGTTTACATTTTTTTATGAAAATAGCATTGTCTATAAATCAGTTAAATAACATATAGAATATTAAAAGCTTTGAGGTAAAATATTTTGCTCAAAGCTTTTTTAACTTAGTTTGTAAAAAAATACTTAAATGATATAATATTTATATAGTATTTAGATAATGAAGGGAGGAGTGGTCAGAGAAGACCAGTTTTAATGAAGAAAAAAATAATATCAACAATAATAACAGCTACACTTTTAACAACTACTTTACTACCAGCGATAAGTGTAAGTGCGGATCCTGGATTGGAATTTGATAAAGATACTCAAAATAAATATTCTGAAATTCAAAGTAAGTATAATGAGTTAGAAAATAAAATTCAGGGATTAGATGATCAAATTAGCTTATTAATTTGTAAAATTGATAGCAATAATCAGGAAATAGATAACGTTAACAAAGAGATAGATAATACTAAAAAGGAAATAGAGCAAAAAAAGGAAGATATAGCTGAACAAGAAGAAGTATTAGGAAAAAGGCTAAGGGAAATATATAAGTCTGGAGGGCAGAATACTTATATTTCTTTGATTTTCTCAGCAAAAAGTTTGGGGGATTTAATTTTAAAAATTGATGATACAGTTAAACTTGTAAAGCTTGATAAAAAGGTTATAAAAGAATTAGGGGATAGTAAAGATAATCTTGATAAAAGTGTTGAAAAACTTGAAAAAAAATCAAATGAAACAAAAGAATTAAATGAGGAGATTCAACAGCAAAAAGCAGATCTTGATGTTAAAAAGAAAGAACAGCAGGATATAGTAGAACAAGTTAAAGCGGAAAAAGAAAAATTTGAAGCAGAAAATTTAGTCCCTATGGAGCTTCAACAAGTTGATGTATGGCTAAATCAAGTGACAGATAATAATAGAACTTTGGAAGAAATACAATATGGTTTAAGTATATTGAATGGTTCACAATGTCAATTAAGAAGTGATGTTGTAAAAGCTAAAGTAGCAGATGCGATTGCTAAAGGAAATGAATTGATAAGGCAAAAGAGAGCTCAACAATCTTCTCCTCAAAAACAAGTATCAGCTTCTGTTATAGATAAAGGAAGTATACCATCAGATAAGGCTGCTAAATTGATAAGTTATGCACAAAAATTTATTGGAGTACCTTATGTATGGGGAGGAACAACTCCAGATGGATTTGATTGTTCTGGATTCACACAATATGTTTTTAATAATGCATTAGGTATTAAATTAGGTAGAACTACTTATCAACAAGTTGAGAATGGTGTTGAAATACCACAAAGTGAGTTAAGACCAGGAGATTTGGTTTTCCCAAGCAAAGATCATGTTGCTATTTATATTGGAAAAAATAAAATAATTCATGCTCCACATACAGGAGATAGAGTTAAACAAGCTGATATGTATGCTTGTTGGAAAGCAATAAGAGTATTAAGATAATTTATATAATATAAATTGTAAGGATTAATTATTTATTGAGATATAGGTGATTAATCCTTTTTTGAAAAATAATATTAGAAAAATAATGATATTTTGTGTAATGATTGTATAAAAAGCATTTATAATTTGTTATAATTATATTTATAATGATAAGAATTTTAAAAATAAGGTGGGTGAATAAGGTTGCCTGATGGAGTAGAAAATAGAAGAGCTTTTTTTAGAATTGACTTAGATATTCCTATGTGTGGACAACTAACAATATTAGAAGTAGATGGGGTAGAAATCAAAAAAGGCTATACAGGTATATGTATAGAAGATATAGGTGTAGGTGGAGTAAGATTTAAATCAAAGTTAGATATACCAAAGAAAAATGATGTGAGATTGGGAATTAAATTTAAGGTTTATAATAAGGAATATTTGCTTCCTGCTACTGTAATATGGAAAAGTGATGTAGACAAGGCGTTTAAAAGATATGGATGTAGATTCGAAATTTTAGACAGCGAAAAAGAAAATTATTTGGGAGTATTTAATAGGTTTTCTATATCATGTGCAAAGGGAGATCATGAAGCATATGTTCAATGTAATCCTAGACGATGTATTTTAAAGTCACAAAAATAACATTCAGGCAAGGCCATAATATTTTAAAGTAAGTTTTTATTTTAAAATATTATGGCCTTACTTTTTTATAGTTAAGATTAAAATATAGAAACTAAGGATAATATTAATAATAAAAATACTATTTAAAGGAAGTTGAAGATGAGTATTGAAAAAGTAAAAGAACTCATAGATAAAGATATTAATTTTAATGAAAGAAAAAACCAAAGTCTAATTATTAATGAGCTGAGCAGAGATACTGAAGAACTTTTAATTTTTTTAGAAAAAGTAGATGAGTTTTATTTTAAATATACGACTCATTATTTGACTGAAATAATTTTAAAAGTATATAGTAAATCTTTTATGGAAAAATTTAAGAATGTAATTAGTAATAGATATAATTATGATAGTTCAAGTATTAACTATAATAATGTTCTTAAAATTTGTGATAATGTAAATGACTAATGCTGATACAAAAATAAATATATAATGAGATGATTTGGAGTAAAAGAGTAAATATTCACTTACTCTTTTACTTTTATAAACTTTTTTAAGAATTTAAAAAATGTAGCAACAAGAATGACTCCTAAGGCAAGGGCACCTGCATTATAAAGAGTTGATGTGCTATAATCTATAGCATTTATATAATCACCTACTAAGAAAGCGTACATACTTTTATAAACTCCATATCCAGGAACTACAGGAATTAAGGCACATACACTTAGAATAGTTACAGGGGTATGAAATTTACGGGCGCATATTTCACAATAACAGCTAAAAAATATAGCGCAGATAAACATGGAAACGCTTTCTGAACAATTAAAATATAAGGAAATTTTATAGGCAAACCATCCTATAGCTCCTCCTATTCCAGCAAGATATAGATATTTTCCTTTAATATTAAATAGGAATCCAAAACTTAAAGAAACAAAGAAAGCGGAAATAATTTCAATAAACATTAAATAACACCTCCTAGTCCAATAAAGAAGTGTAGAACAGAATAGGCACCAACAGCTGTTGATACTCCAATGAATAGTGCTTCTGCAGCTTTGGTAAGTCCTGATACAAGTTGGCCTTCTAAGATATCTCTAATAGAGTTTGTTAGCAAAAGACCAGGAACTAAAAGCATAATACTTCCAGCAATAATTTTATCAATTTCTTGAATTAAATTAAGTTTTAAAAAAAGGATAGAAGAAAGAGTTATAATAGCACCACATAAACCGTTTATAAAAAAGTTATTAATTCCAGTTTTATTTAGCATTGTTTCTATAAATTTTATAAGTATTCCTATAAAAAAAGCACATATAAATTCATTTAAATTGCTTCCAAAAAGTACAGTAAAGGTTGATGTTGCTATACCAGCAAAAAATAATTTATTTATAAGAGAATATGAATTATCTTTGCTAATTTGTTCGAGAATGTTTTCACAATAATCTATAGATGGTTTTTCTAAAGAAATTTTTCTTGAAAGAGAGTTTACTGCATGAACTTTATTCAAATCTATTCCTCTAGTTGAAATTCGCTTTACTATTGTATGAATTTTTCCGTTATAAATTATTGAAACTATAACAGCAGTCGTTGAAGCGAAGCATTCAACATTGTGTAAGTCAAAGGAATTACAAATAATACAAATAGTTTCTTCTACCCTATATATTTCTGCTCCGCTTTGAAGCATAATTTTGCCAGCAGTACTAGCAAAGTCTAAAAGTCTATCGACATCCATAAATTAATACGACCTTTCAAAATTTAATAATATATAGAAAAAATATGATTTTTTTAAATTGTTTTTCATATACAATATATAATAAATATCGTTAAATGTCTAAAGAATTATTATTTTTGCAAATTTTAATCATATAATAATGAAGTTGAAATTAAAAAAGTCAAAAAAATATGAAAAAAAAATTTTAAAATATGTTATATTTATATTATGAAAATTTAATAATAAAGAAGAGAAGTAGGGGTTGAGAAAATCATGGAGAGTAATAAAAATGATATATTATTAGAGTCAGGAACAGGTGAATTAGAAATAATTGAATTTATGGTTAATGGCAATAAATATGCTATTAATGTAGTTAAGGTTAAAGAAGTTATACCTATGCCTGATAAGTTAACAGAACTTCCAGATACATGTGAAGAAATTGCAGGATTAATATTGTGCAGAGATGAAATTCTTTCGTTAGTTGATTTGAAGTATGTGCTTAATAAAAAGAAAAATCAAAAAATAGGAAATAACGTTATTGTATGTGAGTTTAATAAAATTAAGGTTGCATTTAATATTGATGATGTAATAGGTGTTCATCGTATTAAATGGGAAGACATTAGAAAGCCAGATGAACTTGTTGAAAATTCATTAGCTGTTGGAAACATATTAATAGATGGAGAAGTTATCTTGATGCTAGATTTTGAAAAGATAGTTACAGATATTTGCCCAAGTTCAGGAATAAGTGAAGATAGACTTGTATCAGTAGAATATAAGGACAGATCAAACATAAAGTTAGTATTAGCAGATGATTCATCTCTAATTAGAAAATTATTAAATGATACATTGACAAAAGCAGGATTTAAAAATCTAAAGGTATTTGATGATGGAAAGCAAGCATATGATTATTTAGTATCACTAGCAGATAAAAAAGGTCAAGACTTTATTGAAGATGTACAAATGCTTATAACAGATATAGAAATGCCACAAATGGATGGATTAACTCTTACGAGAAAAGTTAAAGAACATAAGGTATTGAATAAGCTTCCTGTAATTATATTTTCATCATTAATAACAGATGAGTTAAGACATAAAGGTGAATCTGTAAAAGCAGATGCACAATTAAGTAAACCACAAATAGAAGAACTTATAGGAGTTATAGATAAATTATTAAATCAATAATATATAGGCTTGTCAATGCTGTATTACATTGATAAGCTTATTTTTAGTACGTCAAGAGTTAGATTGGTACAATTAATAAGTGAAAGTTTATAAAAATGGCTTATAGTATTATTGCTTAGCTTGACGCAGGGGAAATGATGAGGTTAAATTTTAAAGAAAGCGGAGGAAGAGTTGTGTTAAATATAGGATGTCATTTATCAACTGCAAAAGGATTTGAAAATATGGGAAAAGAGGCTTTGTCAATTGGAGCTAATACTTTTCAATTTTTTACTAGAAATCCTAGAGGTGGAAAAGCCAAAGATATAGATGAAAAAGATATAAATGCACTTTTAGAATTAATGAAGTGTAATCGATTTGCTAAAATTTTGGCTCATGCTCCATATACTTTAAATGCTTGTTCAGCAGATGAAAAGACAAGAAATTTTGCAAAAGAAATGATGAAGGATGATTTAAGAAGGATGGAATATCTTCCAGGAAATCTCTATAATTTTCACCCTGGCAGTCATGTTAAGCAAGGAGTAGAAACAGGGATAAACTATATAGTGGAAATGCTTAATGAAGTTTTAAAGCCAGAGCAGACAACAAAAGTATTGTTAGAAACAATGGCGGGAAAAGGAACTGAAGTAGGAAAGAGTTTTGAAGAAATAGCAGAAATAATAAGCAAAGTAAATTTGAAAGAACATTTAGGAGTATGTATAGATACTTGCCACATATATGATGCAGGGTATGATATAGTTAATAATCTAGATGAAGTATTAGAAGAATTTGATAGAGTTATAGGGTTAAATAAATTATATGCAATTCACTTAAATGATAGTAAAAATCCATTTAATAGCCATAAGGATAGGCATGAAAAAATAGGAGAAGGCTCAATAGGAATTGAAGCATTAGAAAGAATAATTAATCATCCTAAATTAAGAAATATTCCTTTTTTCTTAGAAACACCGAATGAACTAGAAGGTTATGCAAATGAAATAAAGATATTAAAAGATTTATATAGATAAAATATTTTATATATTTCATACTTTTATCTGTGATTTTAATCATATTTAATATTTGATTGTGTTTGATCATAATTATATAAACATATTTGTAAAAAAAATCTATATGGAATTTTTTACATGGTATATTAGGTTAAAAGTGTGTTAAAAATAAGTTAAAAAACTTAAAGCTATGACAACATTGCTGTAAAATAATATATGTTAGTAAAGTTAAAAATATATAGTAGATAAATCTAAGTTTAAGGAGAGGAAAGTATATGAATATTTTCAATACAGTTACTATGTTAATTGAAGGATTGGGGTTGTTCCTGTTTGGTATGAAGTTAATGAGTGACGGGTTGGAAAATGCAGCAGGTGAAAGGTTAAAAGGAATCTTAGAGAAGATAACAAGTAATAGAGTTATGGGGGTATGTGTGGGTGCATTAGTTACAGCTGCAATTCAGAGTTCTGGAGCAACTACTGTAATGGTTGTAAGCTTTGTAAATGCAGGTCTTATGACATTAATGCAAGCAGCAGGAGTTATAATGGGGGCTAATATAGGTACAACAATTACAGCACAGTTAGTATCATTTAAATTAGATGCTATTGCTCCTTTATTTATTGGAATAGGTGCTATTATACTTTTATTAACAAAAAAGAAAAAAATAAGAGATATAGCATCAATATCATTAGGGTTTGGTATCTTATTTTTAGGAATAAGTACTATGTCAGATTCAATGAAACCGTTAGCTGAATCAACAATGTTTACAGATGTAATTGGGGTAATTGGAAATAATATTATACTTGGAATAATTGTTGGTTTTGTAATGACAGCATTAACTCAAAGTTCATCAGTAACAACAGCAGTTTTAGTAGCACTTGCAACTGCTGGAACTATAACAATGAATGTTGCATTACCTGTTATATTTGGTGGTAATATAGGAAGTTGTGTTACAGCTCTTTTAGCGGCAATAGGATCTGGAAAAACAGCTAAAAAAGCCGCACTTATACATTTGTTATTTAATGTTATAGGAGTAATAATTTTTATACCATTTATGAATATTTTAATAAACTTTGTTCAAGGAGTAAGTCCTGATAGTGTTGCTAGACAAGTAGCAAATGCACATACTTTATTTAATATAACAGTAACGATTATATTGTTACCTTTATCTAGATGTTTAGTTTTGTTGGTAAATAAAATAATACCAGGAGAAGATACATCAGAAAACATTGGAGCAATGTATTTAGATAAAAAGTTAATAGAAACTCCAATAGTTGCTACAGGTCAGGCATTTAAAGAAACTGTAAGAATGGGTGAGTTGGCAAAAACAAACTTAGAACTTGCAATGAAAGTATTGTTAGATGACGAGGATGATGATGAAACTATAAAGAAGATATATAGTAATGAAGAAGTAATAAATATTCTTGAAAAGGAAATAACTAATTATTTAGTTTTACTATCTTCTCATGAATTACCTGAAGAAGATGGAAAGATATTAAGTGTTACTTTCCATGTTACTAATGATATTGAGAGAATAGGTGATCATGCTAAAAATATAACTGAACTTGCTATAGAAAGGCAGAAAAATAAAGTTTCTATAGAAGGAGAAGCAAGAGAAGAGCTTATAAAAATGTATAATAGAACTTTAGAAGCAGTTACAGTTGCCATAGAAGCTTATGCTAATAAAGATGCTATAGCAGCTAATAGAGTGAAAAAAATTGAATTAAGCATAGATGAATATGAAAAAGACTTAAGAGAAAATAATATTTCTAGATTAAATAAGAAGATATGTAATGCAAATGTAAGTGCAATATTCTTAGACTTAATAAGTAATTTAGAAAGAATAGGAGATCATTCAACTAATATAGCTGAAAGAGTTGAATAGAAGTATAAAAGGTGCTTGAGGATAACTAGTTTAATTAGTTAATCTTTAAGTGCCTTTATTTTTAGTTGATGTTTATTAGCATAAATATTAAAATTAGAAATAAAGAATAATAATTGGGGAAACAAGGAGAGAAAAATGAATAAAATTATTGGATTTATTGGAAGTGGAAACATGGCAGGGGCTATGATTGGAGGTATAGTAACTTCAAGATTAGTTGATAGCAGTAAGGTAATAGCTTCTAATCCTCATGAAGAGAAGCTAAATATATTAAAAAACAAATATAATATTTGTATTACTTTAGATAATAAAGAAGTAGCATCAAAAGCTGATATTTTATTTTTATCAGTAAAGCCCATAATGTATGAAACTGTTATTAATGAAATTAAAAGCAAAGTAAAAGAAAATGCAATTATAGTTGCAATTGCAGCAGGAAAATCTATTAAAGATGTAAATAATCTTTTTGGTAGAGATATTAAGATAATAAGAGCTATGCCAAATACACCAGCATTAGTGGGTGAGGCAATGTCAGCGTTATGTGCTTGTGAAAATATTTCAGAAGATGAATTAAATGATGTAAAATCCATTTTTAATAGTTTTGGTAAATGTGAAGTAGTATCTGAAAAATTAATGGATGCAGTAACAGGGGTGAGTGGATCTTCACCAGCTTATGTATATATGTTTATTGAGGCGTTAGCAGATGCAGCAGTATTAGGTGGGATGAAGAGAGAGCAAGCCTATAAATTTGCAGCTCAATCTGTATTAGGTGCAGCAAAAATGGTATTAGAAACAGGTGAGCATCCAGCTGTATTAAAAGATCAGGTTACATCTCCAGCAGGAACAACTATAGAAGCTGTAGCAGAACTCGAAAGGCTTGGAATGAGAAATGCAGTGATTTCTGCAACTACAAAATGTATTGAAAAATCAAAAGTAATGAGTAGATAGAAATAAATATTTTTTGTGATAAGGGATTGATATATTCAGTTCCTTGTTTTATGTGTTGAAAAGATGATATTATTTATGTATAAAAAAATAAAGAAATGGATGGGGAGTATGAATTTCATTAGTCATTTTAAAACTATAACTAATCATAAGTTGCTTGTTATGAAATATTGTTTTAAGATTGGTTTATATAAGCAAGGAATTTTGCATGATCTTTCAAAATATTCATGGGTAGAATTTTCTGCAGGAGTTAAGTATTATCAAGGCTTTAGAAGTCCTAATTATGCTCAGAAAGTAGAAGAAGGATATTCTAGTGCTTGGCTTCATCATAAAGGAAGAAATAAGCATCATTTTGAATATTGGATTGACTATACTTTGAATCCTGATGAAGGGATTAAAGGTATGAAAATGCCGTTAAAGTATGTAGTAGAAATGTTTATAGATAGAATGTGTGCATCTAAAAACTATCAAAAGGATAAGTATACTGATAGAAGCGCTTTGGAATATTATAATAAAGGAAAGAATTACTATATATTGCATGACGAAACAAGAAAAGAAATTGAATTTTTATTAAAAATGCTTGCAGAAGATGGAGAAGAAAAAACTTTAGATTATATTAAAAATAAGGTTTTAAAAGACAAGAAAATATGTTAATGTTTTTTTGATAAGTTAATTTGGAAGAAATATTAGAACGTGAGGAAGAAAAAATGAAAAAAATTTTAAAAAAGCCTGAATTACTAGCACCAGCAGGTAATTTAGAAAAGTTAAAAATTGCATTTGAATATGGAGCTGATGCTGTTTATTTTGGAGGAGAACTATTTTCTTTAAGAGCAGCTGCTAAGAATTTTTCATATGAAGATATAAAAGAAGGTGCAAAAATAGCACATGAATTGGGGAAAAAAATTTATTGTACAGTTAATGTAATGCCTAGAAATGGTGAATTAGAAAAGTTACCTGAATTTTTGAATAAATTAGAGGAAGCTAAAGTTGATGCGGTTTTAGTATCAGATCTTGGAGTATTTTCTGTTGTTAAGAAACATACTAATTTACCAATTCATATAAGTACACAGGCTAATACAATAAATTATGAAGCGTGCAATATGTGGAAAGAATTAGGGGCAGAACGTGTAGTTTTAGCAAGAGAATGTTCTTTAAGTGAAATCCAAGAAATAGAAGATAGAATACCAGAAGATTTAGAAATTGAAATATTTGTTCATGGTGCAATGTGTATTTCTTATTCAGGAAGATGTTTATTATCAAGTGCTATGGCAGGAAGAGATTCTAATAGAGGAGCATGTGCTCAATCATGTAGATGGAAATATGCATTAATGGAAGAAAAAAGACAAGGTGAGTATTTTCCAATAGAAGAAGATGAGCATGGTACATATATAATGAATTCTAAAGATTTATGTATGATTGATCATATACCAGAACTTATGGAACTTGGAGTTTCATCTTTGAAAATAGAAGGAAGAAATAAAAGTGAATATTATGTGGCTATTGTTGTAAATGCGTATAGAAAAGCTATTGATTTATATTTTGAAGATCCAGAAAATTATAAGCTTCCAGACGAAATAAGACAAGAGATGTTTAAGGTAAGTCATAGGAGATATTATACAGGATTCTTTTTTAATCAGCCAAAGAGTGAAGGATTAATTTATGATACAAATGATCATGTCAGAGAATACGATGTGGTTGCAATTGTTTATGATTATGATGAAGAAACTCAAATAGCTACATGTAAGCAAAGAAATAAATTTGTAAAAGGTGATAAAGTAGAAATACTATCGCCAGGTTTGATTGGAGAAGAATTTGAAGTAGTTGAACTTTATAATGAAGAGGGAGAAGCTATAGAAGGATGTCCACATCCAGGTATGATGTGTAAAGTTAAGATTCCGTATGCAGTGAAAAAGAATAGCTTTATAAGAAAAGAGCTTAAGAAGAATTAAATATATAAATAGAAATTTAAATTTTTATTTAGTAGACAGTTAATATATGAATATTAGAAGTATTTGTTTTATTAACTGTTTTTTTTCTGCATAAAAAAATTGATTTTTTTGAAAGTGAATACTACTTTAAGGCTTTACTATATGCAATAGGTCAAATATATTAAAATAATTGTAGTACTAATGATATAACTGCAAGATTTTTATGGCTAAGTTAAAAATAAAGTATTACAAATCCGCAATAAAACAAGAAAAATAAACTAATTTATACAAAATGTAGTAAATATGTAATATTTTACAAAGATGTGGTATAATATAAATGAAATATATTATAAATGAGGAGAAAAGCCATGAATGAAGAAGAAATTGTAAAAAAAATCTATAAAGATGAAGAAAGAAGTATATTATTTACAGTCAAAAATGGAGATAAGAAATTAATAAGATATAGTTTGAAAGATAAGAAGAAAATAATATTGCTAGATAATATACCTTTGGTATCATTAAGTGAAGCAAGTTCTCCGATGGATTCTTCAATTATAAAATTGATTAAGGGTAGATCATATGTAGATAGAAATGTTATAGAAAAGATTAATATAAATATGAAATTTAAAAATCTAGAAGAGAGTTTTGACGGTTTAAAGCCATTTTTAAAATTGCTTGATGATGGAGAATATGAAATAAAACAAGAAGATATGATACCTACAGATGGAGAAAATAATTACTTTTGGAATTGTGCATTGACAGAAAAATATTATCATGCTAGTGCAGATATATATCATAATGGAATGTATATAGAGGGAAGGGCTAAGTTTTTGATGCCATCACAAGGAACTTACTGTTTTGATAAAGATAGAGTTGACTATTATAGAGAGAAGATAAGAAATGGTGAAGAATTATTGGGAATAGCTTTAGAATTAAGAGGATTTATAGCTTTATTGTTAGATGGACATCATAAAGCAACAGCTTCATATTTGGAAGGAAAAAAATTAAAATGTTTAATCATAAGATGTAGAGATAAAAATAATAAAGAAGTAGATATAAGTAGTAGTGAGTTTAAAGAATGTAAAACTAATATAAAATCAGAAAAAATAAAAATAGATAATTGTGAAGAAGTATTTCCTAATTTCGAAGCAATTGCATTAGGTAAAAAAAATATAGATACTTCAATAGATAGAATAGAAAAATTATTGAAATTTCAAAGTAATCATCCAATTGAACAGTTAGAAGAGATTTTTTACAATTTAACTATATATAATAAAGAAAAAGCTAAAAATTTATGTTTTACAATCTTGAAGAAAAACGAGTTTAGAATTCTCTGGAGTAAGTGCTTAAATTATTTATCTTTATTTAATAGTGATGATGTAGAAAGTTTTTTTTAGAGAAATGAAAGATAGGAATATAATAAAATATTCATTAAATTTAAATAATAATTGTAGTGCACCTTGAAAAATAGCTGACAAAGTGGATTTTCTGCGCTAAAAAGCTTAGCATAAGCCACTTTGTTCATATAAAAAGAATATGTTTAATTATCTTTAATAAATTGATGAGTTCTTCCCATCATATAAGCTAATCGAATAATTTCTTTTTCTTGATTAGTCATATTTCGATTGTATATTTTTTCAAATTGGTTGAAAAGAGCTTCTATATCCAATTTACTATTTGCATGTTTATGAGTTTTTTTGGCAGGAATTTTGTATGACTTCCGTTTCATTTTTTTGTTGTATAGGGATTTAAAAACCTTAGCAGTATAATATGCATCATTAAATGCATTATGAAAATCTTTTTCTATATCTATAGTTAGGAGATTTGTAGCATTTTTTAAGCCTATTTTATTACCTCTTGGATAATTAAAATATGATGATGCATAACTTTGAATATCAATATATTTGGCTTGAAGGTTTGAACATGGTATTTGGTGAAATTCCATATTTCTAAATAATTCTCTTAAATCACCTGTTCCCCATACAATTAAAGTATAATCGTCAGATCCTATAAATTCTATAAATTTATCAAATACTTTTTTGAAGTTGTTAGATTGAGTTACCATATCTATTGTTATGTTGGTTAGTTTTTGAACATATGGATGAATAGTTGAAAAAACAGTTGGTTTTACTAATTCATTAAATGTGCATAAAGTGTTTAAAGCATTATCTAATTTTATTGCACCTATCTGAATTATTTCAAAATTTAAATCGGGTGATTCAAGGTTTTTATTATCAGGATGTTTTTGATTAAATTCTAAATCAAATACTATATAATTCATTATTTACCTCCAGCAATATTCTTTCTAGGAGATGCATTAAACATCATACGTTACAACAATTACTATAATAAATAATAAATCACTTTGTGTAATCTTTCAAGCAAATTATATTCTGTGTTAAGCTGTAGATATGTGTGTTTTTATAAGGTGTTTTTTGCCTGCAATAGAATGTAGTGTTATAATTACTAAAAATAATTGATTTTAGGAGGATATTATGTACTTCAAAAATGTTAATGAATATAAAAATGTTAAGATAAATAAAAAAAATAAATCACAAATAGATATAATTACAAATAAGATTGCACTAAATGAAAATGATGAAACTAATTATAATGAAAGAGGTATTTTATTTGATGAAATTGGGGAATATAAAAAAGCTATAGATGATTATACAAAAGCAATAGAACTTTTTGAACAATATGATGAAGCTTATAATAATAGAGGCTTAGCATATGAAAGTTTAGGTGAATATGAAAAGGCTATAGAAGACTATAATAAAGCATTAAAAATACACTCATCAAATGAAGATGTTTACTATAATAGAGCAATATCTTATCAGAATCTTGGTATGTATAATGAAGCTGTGAACGATTTTTCTAAAGCAATACAACTTAATTCTGAGGAAGTTGATTTCTTTTATAATAGAGCCTTATGCTATGAAGCACTAGGAAACTATCAATATGCTATCAATGATTATACAAAAGCAATAGAACTAGATTGTGAGGATGAAGAATTGTATTCCTGTAGAGCAATATGCTTTGAAAAAGCTTGTGAATATGAAAAGGCTATATATGATTATTCTAAAGTTTTGAATTTTGATAAAGAGAATACTGATGCATTATTTAACAGAGGAGTGTGTTATGAAAAACTTAAGAAATATGACAATGCTAAGAAAGATTATGCAAAAGTGATATCTATTGATAAAAATGATAACGAAGCAAAAATTAGATTAGATTTGATGAATAAACAAATGTAAGTTTTTTGGATTTTAATTAACAATGTTCACAACAGTATTCTTATCTACTTGGAATTAAATTACTAAATAAAAAGGAGTGGTACTGTGAATACGAAACTAATCATCATACTTATAACTACATTATTGGTAATTGTAGCAGGAGGAAAGTTGATTTATAATACTTTAAATTTAAATGATGACATTTCAATTTCGAAACAAGATGAGATTAGTGAAGATGAAGAGAATTTTGATGAACAGAGTGATGAAAAGAAAGATAATAATGATTTGAATAATAATGACATAAAAAATAATCAAAACGAAGAGAACGATAAACAAAATGAAGAAAATAATAAAAATGAAGAAAACAATAAACAAAATAGTGAAATTGAAGAGAAAAATACGCAGAAATATAGCAATCCAGCTCCGCCTAATAATGTACAGAAAGATAAAAATATAGCTATTAAAAATGATGATAATGCTAAGACTAAAACACCTAATAATGGTACTTTTATGTCTCAAGTTGAACAACTTATATTTCAAAATGTAAATAAAGAAAGATTAGCAAATGGTGTGAGTCAACTATCTTATAATACTACAATGCAGAATTATGCAAGAATAAAATCTAAAGATATGGGTGATAACAAATACTTTAATCATGAAGATTTAAGGGGAAATCTTATAACAACGAAGATGCAAAGTGATGGGGTTTCATATAGTGCTTGGGGAGAAAATATTGCATACATTTCAGGAAATGCTAATGACTTAGCAGAACAATTTATGAAAAATTGGATGAATTCAGAAGGACATAGGGCTAATATACTTTCAGCAAATTTTACTAGTATAGGAATTGGTGTTTACAAAATAGGAGATAGAGTGTATGCAACTCAAGAATTTTATAGATAAACAAAAAGAAGCTTTTTTAAAGCTTCTTTTTGTTTGATTAAAATTAAATAGATTTTAAATATGTGTCAATTGAGTCTGCAATTTTTTTGCCAGAAACAACAGCTTCAATAACTGTTTTTGCACCGTGAGATACGTCACCACATGCAAAAACTCCTTCTCTTGTAGTTTGTCCATTTTCGTCAGTTAAAAGAAGACCACCCTTTTTAACTTCGATACCTGCATTATTTTTAACTATAGTATCTCTAGGAATTTGTCCAGTTGCAATTAAAATAGAATCACATTTTACAAAAGAGTTGCTGTTTTCAACATTGACTAAATTAATTGAACCATCATCATTTACAATTTTTTTAGTATCAATAAATTCTATTCCGTCATCAGTAATTTTTACAGGAGCCTTAAAAGTGTTAAACATTATATCTTCTTCTCTAGCTTCTTGAATTTCATGCTTTGTAGCTGGCATATCTTCAAAATCTCGTCTATAAAAAATACTTACATGTTTTGAACCATAGAATTTTGCACTTCTCGCAGCATCCATAGCAACATTACCGGCACCTATAACAATAACATTATCGCCTAAATCATAACAAGAAGGACTTCTTAAATAATCAATTGCATAGTGTACATGAGAAAGAGTTTCGCCAGGAATATTAAGTTTTCTAGGATTCCATACTCCTGTTCCTATAAATATTGCTTTAAATCCGTCGGCATTTAAATTGTCTAATGTTACAACTTTACCAATTAAAGTGTTAAGTTTAATTTTTACACCAACCTCTTTTAAATGTTTTTCAAGCATATAAATATATTTTTTAGGTAATCTAAATTCTGGAATACCGTAGGTTAATATACCACCTATCTTTTCATTTTTTTCAAAAATCGTTACATCATAACCTTTACTTGCAAGTTTAAATGCAACAGTAATACCAGCAGGTCCTGAACCTACTACAGCAACTTTAATTCCATTGCTTTTTGGTTTATCAAATTTTATATTTTCTAAATACTTTGATGAAATTTCGTTTTCTATTTCATTAAAGTGGACAGGTTCTCCTTTTATACCACGTACACAATTACCTCTACATTGATTTTCATGAGGGCATACAATTGCACAGATAGCTGATAAAGGATTGTTATTAAAAAGGATTTCACCAGCTTCCTCAATTTTATTTTCTTTAAATAAGGAAATAATTTCAGGAATTGGTGTATTTATTGGACAATTTTTTTGGCATCTTGCATTTTTACATTTTAAACATCTATTTGCTTCTTCTAAAAGATTAATCATTAATTTCACCTACTTATATCATTTGTTGTAAAAAAAAATATTTCCTAATTATGATGATATAGCATACACAAAATTAAATCAACTCTATATTGTGTGGAAATAAGGAATTATTATTGTTTTGAAATAAGAGAATTAAATTAAATATGGTTCTTCCTTAATTATCCGTATATATGATATAATTAATATATCAATATATTTAAGAGGTATTTATTATGTGTAATTCATCAATAGATTTGCAAAACTTTTTTCCAAGTAAACAATTAAAAATTACTACTATATCAGAG